>CALZJC010000184.1:4255-11606 GCA_945787525.1 Thermoanaerobaculia bacterium
CGGTTTGACGCGTTTCGTGAGGATCGTCGTCTCCATCTGCTTGACCTTGCGCTGCACGCGCCAGCCACGCTCGGCGGGTTTCTCGAACGAGTAGTGGGGCATCTCGACGCCCGAGGACTTCGCCAGCGTCGGCACGGGCAGCGACAAGGGGCAGGCGAGCAGCAGCGCCACCAAAGCACCACGTCTGCGAGCTCCCGCCAACGACCGGCGCTGCCGGGAGTGGCTGATCCGCCTGCCCATCACGGCACCTCCACCTCGTGTTCGAGGCCCGCGACTCGAAGGTCACCTGCCGCTTTCGCCAGCTCCTCCTCGACCTCGGCTCGCCATCGCGGCGCACTCGAGAAGACCTTGTCGCGAGCCACCGTCCAGTAGTCGGTCCGCGTCGCCGCCTCGCGGTCGACGCCGACGAGCTCGGCCCGATACAGGTACTTCTTGGACAGGTAGGTGCGGCCCATCCAGCCCTTGCGCGACGCGTCGGGCTCGATCAGCCGCACGTAGTGGGACTGGGCCTCGTCGCACGCGCGCATCTTCATCTTCAGGTCCAGAAGGAAGTCCCCCAGGAAGGTGACCTCCCCGACTCGGACCTCGGTCTCCGTATCGGCGATCGCCGCCTTGTCCAGGAAAGCGGTGTACTGGCCTCCCTTGAGGTGCGCTCCCACGGCCACGTAACGGCCGGGCCGTGCGTTCAGCAGGTAGACCTGCTTCGCCTTCGAGAAGTTCGACGGGATGACGCTCTCGGCGGCGAAGCTGTCCACCTCCTCGCCCAGGCGCACGAAATAGACCTGCACCGCGGCAGCCTTGTTCCCTGCCGGGAACCTGCCGCGCATGGTGAGCGCGATCGTGCCTCTCTCCGGATCCGGCTCCGGCAGCGCCAGATCCATGGCTCCCACAGGTGCTCCCGCGAACAGCAGGGCGGCGGCCAGGGCCACGAACCGTTCGAGCTTCCAAGTTGTGTGTCCCCCGCTTCTGCCAACAATGCTGCGCATGAATATGGCACCTCCTCGAGACGTGGCGGGAAACGTCGACTCCCGCCGTCCACCCTTCGGCAGCTCGGCGGTCTTGGGGTCCTTCGTGGCGGTCTCGTCGCGGAGGAAGCGAGGACCCGTGGCTTTGCGGCCCTGGGTTTCCCCAGGTGTGCCGTTTGTCGAGGCTTCCCCGAAGCTACGCCCGAGGGTAGCGAAACCACACCACCCCGAGGGGTGGGGGACGGCCCGGCGCGGTTCAGCCGCCTCGCCCCTCTGGTTCAGGCAGGTGCGGGCGCTCTCGCAGACCTCCTCCGCCGAATGCAGCTGACCCTCGGGGCGGGTTCCCAGGCCACCGACGGTGTCGCCCGACCGGATCGCCTCGACAATGTTGGCGAGGGCGGGCTCGGGCTCGGGGTCGGCTGGATGCTCCTCGGCCCAGCGCTCGAACTCACCTGACAGTCTTCGAACTCGGCGGCGCCTGGTCCTGACCCGGGCGCCGGCTGCGCTCAGCGCAGCGGCATCGCCAACGCCACCGCCTCTTCGGCATTGCGCACGTACAGGCGATCGCCCACGAGCGCCGGGTGGTTCCAGGTCTTGGCGTCGAGCACCTCGAAGCGGTCGATCTCCTCGAGACGCTCTGGGTTGGCACGCAGCAGCACGACGTCTCCCGTCTCGGCCAGCACGAGCAGCTGGTCGGCCTCGGGCAGCAACAGGAGCTGGCCGTTGCCGTAGCGGCCTCCCTTCCACTGACGCTCGCCGGTCTCCAGGTCCACGCAGGCGAGGATGTTGGGGTCGAAGCCGTAGAGGAATCCCCGGTGGGCGATGTAGTCGTTGAAGCCGGACTTCATGGCTCGGGATGTCCACCGTTCCTCCGCCACCAGGCCGTCGCCCTCGCGGCGCAGGTCGAGGCGGCGGGTGCCGCTGAAGTCGGTGCTCATCAGCAGTGTCGATCCGCTCACCGCCAGCGGCTGCAGCACGCGGTAGCTCTTGTGCGGCCAATCGTGGCGCCAGGCGACCGAGCCGTCGGCGGGATCGATCAGGCTCAGGCCGGCGTCGCTCACCAGCGCCACCGACCGACGGCCGGCAATTTGCGACAGCTGCGGCGAGCTGTAGCTGTGACCGCCGGCGGGGGCGCCCCAACGCACCCGCCCGTCGTCGACTCCGTAGGCCAAAACACCCCGGTCGGCCGCGCCACCGGCGTGCACGATGACGACCCCGTCCACCACCAGCGGCGAGGAGGAGAAGCCCCAGGTCGGCGGCTCTCGCTCGGCGTCCTCGCGCAGGTCGGCCTGCCAGACCATGTCGCCGGTCGCCGGGTCGAGCCGGTGCAGCAGCCCCTCCGCACCGAGGGCGAAGAGCATGCCCCCGGCGAGCGTCGGCGTCGCCCGAGGCCCGGCGCCACCCATCGCCTCGAAGAAGCGCGAGCGGTACTCGTGGGCCCACAGCTCGGCGCCGGTCTCGGCGTCGTAGGCGACCACCGCCTCGAGCTCACCGCGCTGCTCCTGGGTGAACAGGCGCCGGCCGGCGACGGCGAACGACGACCACCCGGGCCCCACGCTGGTGCGCCACAGCTCGCGAGGCGGGCGCGCCTCCCAGTCCTCGACCAAGGCCACCCCGGGGACCACGGCATCACGCCCGGGGCCCCGGAATCCCGGCCACTCGGCCTCGGCCACCGCTCCGACGATCGCGGCGCCTCCGGCGGCCGACGTCCGCTGCGCGAGATAGCGCTCCTCGGTGGTCTGCTGCCAGCGCCAGGCGCGCTCGGACTGGAAGTCGCCCCACACCCCATCCAATCGCACCAGGGTCCAGAACCCAAAGGCGACCGCCGCCGCCGCGAGAGCCACCGCGGTCCGCGGAAACGTCCTCAGCCAGCGCGTCGCGGCCAGACCGAGCACGAAGGCGGTCCCTCCCCACGGCAGCACCATGGAGAAGATGGGGAATTCCCGCATCGTCGGGTGCAGCAGCAGCAGGCTCGCCACGAAGAGCAGCGCCAGCCCGCCGGCACCGGCCAGCTTCTCGCGGCGGCTCGCCCGGCTCGCCGCCACCCACCAGATGACAATCAGCAGCACGCAGGCCACCGGCCCGAAGAACGCCAGCATGAAGACTGGCAGGGGCGGTTCGGCGAAGAGCAGAGGAAGGTACTTCAGGCCCCAGAGCAGGACCACCAGAATGAGAGCTGGCCAGAGACGTAACGAGGTAACTACTGGCTTGGGTGAGTCCGAGCTCATGCTTGCCTCCGATTCGGGCGCGACGCCGGCCGACATGCTAGCCCATCGCGGAGGTTGCTAGAGCGCCGCCGTGGGCCGGGCCTCGGATGCCGCTGCTCAGTCGCGACTCGGGAATCCGAGTCTTCGACTGAACTCGGCGAACCGCGGCTCATCCCGCAGCGAGTCGAACTCGGGCTCTACCTGCACGTGGAGCAGCTGCGGCACTCGTCCTTCGAGCGCCAGCTCGAGATAGTCGAAGGCCTCGTCGCGGGCGCCGGCAGCCGCGAAATAGCGCGCCACGGCGAGAGCTCTGCCCGGGTTCCTCCCGTGCCGCTGCGAGAGAAAGCGCCCGATTCCGAGCATGGCTCCCGCCGGACCGCTTCCGACCCAGCCCTGCTCCAGGGCCGCCCAGGCTTCCGGATCCCTCTCCGACCAGTGATCCCGCCACAGATCCAAGGCCTCCTGGTAGCGCTCCATCTGCCACAGAGCGCGAAACATCAGCGAGCGGGCGAGAAAGAAACTGGGGTCGGCCTCCAGCAGCGCTCGTGACTCGTCCACTACCTCTTCGTACCGACGCAGGAACAGCAGGTGGCCCAGCACCGGAGCGATGGCCAGCGGCGAGGCCGGATCGGACTGCCGCCCGATTCTCACCTGTTCGAGGCCCTCCTCCACGCGACCGAGAGCCGTCAGGTAGTCGCCGTAGGCGTGCCGAACGTTGGCGTCGTTCGGATTCAGCTCGATAGCGACCGCCAGCGAGCGCCCCGCCGCCTCGATGTCCCAATCGAAGTAGAGCCGGATGAAGCCGAGGGCCGAGTGCGCGTCGGCCAGCTGTGGATCCAGCGACAAAGCCTCCTGAACCGATGCCTCCGCCCTCTCCCGTGCCTCGTCAGGGGGAACGAGGCCGAAGAAGCCCGACAGCACATGCGCTCCCGCCAGAGCCGAATGGGCGGCGGCAAACTCGGGATCCAGGGTGATGGCCTCGTTCAGCAGCCGAGCCGTTTCGGGCCATTCGGCCGTCTTGCCCTGGCTCAGCAGATACCGGGCTCGCAGATAGGCCTCCTGCGCAGCGAGATCCGCGGAACCGTAGGCCGCCAACCGGGATTCCTGACCGGCGGTCAGGACCGCGTCGACCTGGGCGGCGACGGCTCTGGCGATGTCGCTCAGAAGCGCGAGGAGATTTTCGTCCTGGCGCCCGAAGCTGCGCGCCCAGAGATGCGTGTCCCGATCACCCGGAAAGAGCTGAATGTTGACCTGGGTGCGGCCGCTCGTGCGCATTACGGAGCCCTTCATGATCGCATCGACCTCGAGCTCGGCGGCGATCTCGGCGATCGAGCGCTCATCGGTCCGAGACTGAAGCGTCGACTGACGCGAGATGACGCGCAGCGAGCGCAGGGATGCGAGCTCGGTTGTCAGCAGCTCGTGGAGGCCCTCGGCAATGTAATCCTGCCCCGGATCTCCGGAGAGGTTCTCGAGCGGCAGCACGGCGAGCGACTCGATCTTCTGGTGGTCGCCGGGCGCGGGCGAGGAGTCTTTGGGGCCTTGTTCGCTGAGCTGCCAGAGGACGACCGCCGAGATGAGGATGATCACAAGGCCGGACGCAAGAATGATCGCTCTCGAGGAGCGATCCGCCCGCGGGGCCGCATGCTGCTCCAAGGTCCCAATGAAGCGATATCCGCGCGAGTGTGCCGTCTCGATGAATCGCGGCTGGTGCGGATCGTCGCCGAGAGCCCGGCGTAGGCGAGCGATCGCCTTGGTGAGGGCGTTGTCGGTGACGAAGGCACCCTGCCAGATCTGCTCGACCAGCTCCTCCTTGCCGACGATTCGATTGCGGTGCTCGATGAGAAAAACGAGCACTTCGAACACCTTTGGCTCGAGGTGTACGGGCTCTCCGTCCCGCAGCAGCAGAGCAGCGCCGGGATCGACAACGAACTCGCCGAACCTGTAGTCGGACGGGACATCGTCGTGCGCTGAACGCGTCGTGCCCACCGCTTTTCGAGTATAGCCGCGGCCGGGAGCGGCCGATCACGCGAGAAGACGGCCGACCGTCATAAGTCCGTCATCACAGCGGCAGGGGCCCGTCACGACTCGGATGTGCCTCAGGCGGGAGCCTGGGCTCGAGCAGAACGCGTTCACCACCAACGGAAAGGAGCACAGAATGAGCAAGTCCATCCTCCAGCAGTCGATCGCAGCGGCGACCCTTTGCATACTGATCGCCGGAGCGGCATCCGCAGCGCCTCGCTGCTCGGTGGTCCGCGGCGAAGGCATGATGACCCAGCCCGCCGGACCGCTCACCGACTGGGTCGGACCGGTCAGCCTGACCATCCGTGGCAGAACCTTCAGCGGCGAAGGCACCGTCTTCCTCGATCCTCTCCTGCTGTCCAACTCCGGCCCGCCGAACTACCAGGGGATGGGCTTCGACTGGTTCACCTTCGATCTCGGCGAAGCGGGAACCCTGTCGGCGTGGGAGCTCGCGGCTTTCACCCCACTCGACCAGACGTTCTCCAAGTTCCGGTACGAGGGAACGGCGCGACTTGGCCCCGGCTATGTCTCGACCGGAGTCTACGTCCCGTCAACAAGCGGCGTGTTCGCCGCCGCCACCGGGATCATGCACGCCCGCGGCACGATGTGGCTGACCTTCCCCGGCGCACCCAACAGCATCGACTTCCGCTTCGGGGGTCGGATTTGCGGGATTGACTGGCGTTAGGCGGCGGACCTTCGCACTCTTGACGGAACTTGAAGGTGCGGGGAACCGGCTCCGCCGGGCCGCCCTCGTTGGCGCGAGCGGGCGGCGCCGGTCGAGAGAAGGGCCGGCGCGCCGGTCGGTAGCCGGATCACCGCACTTCGGGGTGGCTGGCAGGGCGTTGACCACGAAGGGGGTCGCAGGCGGGCGTGACCTGGCGCAGGAACCGGTGTCTGTATGGACAGACAGAGCTCCGCGACCGTGCCGGATTTCGGCGCGCGCGCGGAGCCAGGCCCCGTGCCCGAGCACCGGGTCAAACAACCAAAGGAGATCCATTGATGAGAATGCGTCCAACCCTGACTATCGCGCTCGCCTTGCTTCTAGGCCTGAGCACCGTCGTCGCTCCCGGCGCCGCCGCGCCGTCGCAGCACGAGCCGGCCGTTCCGCAGGCCGACGAAGACACGCCCCTCGCCGCCAGGGCAGCTGCGGTTCTCGAGCGGCAGCTGGCCGAGCATCCGAACCGGCGGATCCCGCGCAATCTGCGGGAGAAGGCCCTTTGCGTCGGCGTCTTTCCGTCCGTCGTCAAGGCAGGCTTTATCGTCGCAGCTCGTCGTGGCCACGGTCTCGTCAGCTGTCGCGACGCTGAGACCGGTGCTTGGGGCGCCCCGGCGGTCTTTACCGTCAGCGCGGCCAGCGTCGGGTTGCAGGCCGGCATCCAGTCGGCGAGCGCGATCCTGCTCTTCATGAAAGAAGAGGCGGTAGAGAAGATCGCCACGGGTGAGAAGAAGCTCGCGGTGGGTGCCGACCTCAACGTGACCGCCGGGCCGGTCGGCGGCACCGCCACGCTGGACACACAGCCCGCGGTCTTGAGCTATGTCCGCACCAAGGGTCTTTTTGCCGGTCTGAACATCGAGGGCGCCCGAATGGGCTTCGCTCCAAAAATCAACGCCGAGCACTACGGCGCCGAGGTGAGCGCCCGCGAGATCCTGCTGGGAAGCCGTTCGGCTCCGGCGAGCCTGGCCGTCTTCCAGCAGACGCTGGCGAGTTACGCGGCCAAGCCCGACGCGGCTTCTTCGATGGCACAGTAGCGGGAGCAGCGAAGGGGTGCCGCGGTGCATGTCCGTCGGAACCCTGCGCCCCGTCGGCCGCGGCTCTGCCGCGGCCGACCTCCCTTTTTCATTGCCAGGCCCCCGGCCGGCTCTCCCCTCAGCTTCGGGGCGCTCCAAAGCGCAGTTCCACCGCTTTGTCCCAAACCCGGTCTTCGACGTCGTCCACGAACAGCTGAAGGTGCGGGAACGGGATCTCGATCCCGGCTTCGTCGAGGGCCAGCTTCACCGCTTCGATCGCCTTGAAGTAGGTGCTCTGCCGGTCTCGGGCGGAGTCGATCCACATCCGCAATTTCAGATTGACGCTCGAATCCCCGAGCTCCTCGACCACCACGTCGGGTGCCGGGTCGCTCTTGACCGTGTCGATCTTGCTGACCGTTTCGAGCAGAACGC
>CALZJC010000185.1 GCA_945787525.1 Thermoanaerobaculia bacterium
CAGCCAGTCGAGCCGTGCCCGACCACCGGCAGTGGTATCTCCGCTGATCCCCGCATTGACCGCTCGCATATCGATGCCCTCGGCGGCGAGACGTCGACGCACCTGTTCGGGGAACGCCTCGGCCTCGCCGATGCCCAGACCGGCGGTGAGGCTGTCGCCGAGGAACACCACCAGCGGAGCGTCGGCCGCGGCCTTCGGCGGCTCCTCGGCCGCTCGGCGCGCCGCCGGCGGCGCTGGTTGCGGCGAGCGCGGCTCGCGCGGCGCGGTCTCGGGCGATGGCGAGCACGAGATCGCCAGCCCGGCGGCGCCGAGCAGCAGGGCGGGCCAGGCTCTGGAGGCGCGGTCCTTCACGACACCGATTATGGACCAGCCTGAAGCGCTCACCGCCGTTCGAAGACGGTGGGTGAGTCGGGGGGCGGGCAGCCGCCAGCAACCGCAGAAACCACACCTGCGAAACCCCCTACCGATGGTAGGCTGCCAGCCCCGCCGGGCATCCCGCCGCCCCTCCGCCGCCATGAGCACTCCCCGCATCCAGCTGCGCCGGCTGACCAAGACTTTTCCATCCGGCGGTGACCGCCTGACCGTGCTCCAAGATGTCGATCTCGAGATCAGGGCTGGCGAATCGGTGGCGATCGTCGGCCCCTCGGGCAGCGGCAAGTCGACCTTGCTGGCGCTCATCGCCGGCCTCGACCGGCCTGACGACGGCGAAGTGCTGATCGACGGCCGCGCCGTCCACAACCTGTCCGAGGACGAGCTGGCTCTGCTGCGCCGCGGCACCATCGGCTTCGTCTTCCAGTCTTTCCAGCTGCTCGCCAACATGACGGCGCGCGAGAACGTGCTGCTGCCCCTCGAGCTCTTGGAAGCGAGCGACGCCGGCGCCCGGGCCGACGAGCTGTTGGATCTGGTCGGGCTGAGCGAGCGCAGCACCCACTACCCCGCCCAGCTCTCCGGCGGCGAGCAGCAACGGGTCGCCCTGGCACGCGCCTTCGCCACCCGGGCGCCGATCCTGCTCGCCGACGAGCCGACCGGCAACCTCGACCGGGCTACCGGAGAACGGGTCCTCGAGGTCCTTGCCGACCTGCGGCACAAGTTCGGCACCACGCTCGTGCTGGTGACCCACGACACCGCCGTCGCCAGCCTGACCGGCCGCAGCCTGCGACTACGCGACGGCAAGCTGGTGCCCGCGGACCGTCGCGAGTTGAGCGATTCGGTCCAGTGATAGAGCGGTCTCAGAGGGCTTGGCGCTAGTGCGGGCAAGGCTCTATCTGCGCAGCCTGGTCCGCGAGACGCGCGGCGCGCGCGGCCGCTTGGCGTTCTTCGCCGCCTGCCTGTCGGTCGGCGTCGCCGCGGTGGTGGCGGTGGCGGGCCTGGCCGACGGACTCGACAGCGGCATCCGATCCGAGGCCCGCAAGCTGCTGGCGGCCGACCTGGTGATCCGCGGCCGCCAGCCGCTGCCGGCGGAGGTGGAGTCGCTGCTCGCCGCGCGGCGCGGGCTCGACGTGGCTCGCACCAAGCAGCTGGCGACCCTGGTGGCGGCACCGGCATCCGGCGACCGGCCCGGCGCGAGCCTGCTGGTCCAGCTCAAGGCGATCGACGGCGGTTACCCGTTCTACGGCGAGCTGCGGCTCGAGCCCGACCAGCCGCTCGCCGCGCTGCTCGATGGCGACCGGGCGGTGGTTGGCGCGCCCGAGCTGCTGCGCCGGCTGGGACTCGAGATCGGCGACAGCCTGATGGTGGGAGGCCAACCGTTCCGCATCGCCGGCCGAGTGACGGCCGAGCCCGACCGGGTGGGCATCGGCCCCTCGGTGGGGCCACGGCTGCTGATCTCCGGCGCCGGCCTGGACCGCACCGAGCTGGAGCGCTTTGGCAGCCGGATCAGCCGTCGCACGCTGCTGCGGCTGCGCGGCGAGCCCTCGGCCGAGGAGCTGGCCGGGTTGCGCGACGAGATCGCCGCACTGCTCGGCGACGGCGGCGCCTGGACCGTCGAGAGCTACGCCGATGCGCTGCCCAGCTTGCGCGACGGGCTCGATCGACTGGAACGCTATCTCGGCCTCGTGGCCCTGCTGTCGTTGCTGCTCGGCGGTCTCGGAGTGGCCCAAACCACCCGCGCCTGGCTGGCCGACCGGATGCCGGCGGTGGCGGTCATGCGCTGCCTCGGCATGCGTCCGCGCGAAGTCGTGACGCTGCACCTGATCACCGCCACCGCGCTCGGCCTGGCCGGCAGCCTGGTCGGCGCGGCCGCCGGTCTCGGCGTTCTGGCGCTCCTACCCAGCCTGCTCGGCGACCTGGTGCCCACCGCGGCCTTGCGGATCTGGCAACCGCTGGCGGTCGCGCGCGGCGTCGGGCTGGGCCTCGTGGTGGCCCTGCTGTTCTGCATCGGCCCCCTGGACGCCATCCGCCGCGTGCCGCCGCTCAAAGTCCTGCGGCGCGACATCGAGCCCGTGCTGCCGCCGACCTGGCTGCGCATCCTGCTGGCGGCGGCGGTTGCCGGCGGAGTGGCGATGACCGCGGTGGCGCAATCCGGATCGCTGCGCGACGGCATGCTGTTCACCTTGAGCCTCGCCATCGCCGGTGGCGTGCTCGGCGCCCTGACTCTCGGCGCCACGGTGGTGGCCGGCCGCCTGGGCTCCGCGGTGCGGCCGGTCTGGCTGCGCCACGGTCTCAAGGCACTGGGCCGGCCGGGGGCGGCGACCGTCGGCGCCGCGGTGGCGCTGGGCATCGGCGTGCTGCTGGTCCTCGGGGTGAAGCTGGTGGAACGCGGCCTGAGCGACGAGCTGCGCGCCGAGCTGCCGGCCGACGCTCCCACCGCCTTCTTCATCGACATCCAGCCGGATCAGTGGCAGCCGGTGCGGCGCATGCTCCTGCAGCAGGGCGCCGAGAACCTCGACTCGGTGCCGGTGGTCACCGCCCGGCTGACGGCCATCGACGGCACACCGGTCGACGCGCTGGCGGCGGGCGAGGGATACAGCGATCGTCGCTGGGCGCTGACCCGGGAGCAGCGACTCACCTATGCGGAACAGCTGCCCGCCGACAATCGAGTAGTCGCCGGTGCACTGTGGGCAGATCCCGCCCGCGACGAGATCAGCATCGAGGAGGAGTTCGCCACCGAGATCGGAGCCGGCCTCGGCAGCAGGATCGACTTCGACGTCCAGGGCGTGCCGGTGGCATTGACCGTGACCAGCCTGCGAACGGTGGACTGGCGCACATTCGGCATCAACTTCTTCTTCGTCGTCGAGCCCGGCGTCCTGGACGAGGCACCGCACTACCGCCTGGCCACCGCTCAGCTGCCGGCCGAGCGCGAAACAGCTATCCAGGACCGCCTGGCCGCCGAGCACCCCAACGTACTGCTGCTTCGCATCCGCGAAGTGCTCGAAAAGGTAGCGGCCATCTTTGCCCGCCTGGCCGCCGCCGTGAGCTGGCTGGGAGGCTTCACCGTCGCCGCCGGCGGCGTCATCCTGGCCGGCGCGGTAAGCGCCGCGGCGGCGCGACGCGGACGCGAGATCGCGCTCCTCAAGACCCTGGGTATGACCCGTCGTCAGGTCGTCGCCCGGTTTGCCGTGGAGTACGCGGTGGTGGGGGCGATCGCCGGCCTGGTCGGCGCGGCAGGCGCCAACGTGCTCGCCTGGGCGGTGCTCACCCGCGGCTTCGAGATGTCATGGAGCCTGCGCCCGGTCGCCACCGCCGCCACGGTGCTGCTGGCCATCGTGCTCACCTGCGCCACCGCCATCGCCGCCGGCTGGGGCGCCCTTCAGCGCCGGCCGCTGGCGGCCCTCAAAGCGGAGTGACGCAACCCCGCAATCCGATTTCGCGTAAGCACCGTTATCTGACAGCAGACATCTCACCGTTCCGTTTCGAGGAGGTTTTCCGATGAGTCATGTACGCAAGAGCCTTGCCCTGATCCTGATCCTCGCCGCCGCGCTGGCGCTGCCGGCCGTGGCGGAGAACCATGAAGCCGCAGCCGCCGAGATGGAGCTGGCCGGTTATCTGGCCGACTTCAAGGGCGATTTCGACTTTTCCAACGGCCGGCTCGTCGAGCTCGCCGAGGCCATCCCGGCTGACAAGTACGGCTGGAGCCCGGCCGAAGGCGTCCGCACGGTGAGCCAGGTCTTCATCCACGTCGCCGGCGCCAACTTCTTCTTCGCCGGCCAGTTCGGCGTCGACATGCCGGAAGGCTTCGGCATGGACGCCGAGCAGAAGATCACCGCCAAGGACGACGTCATCGCCACCCTCAAGAAGTCGCAGAAGCACATCCAGATGGCGATCGAGAACGCCGCCGAAAAGGACCTCAACGAAGAGGTCATGATGTTCGGCCGCGACCGCACCTGGCGCTCGGTCCTGATGATCGTCTCCGGCCACGGCCACGAGCACCTCGGCCAGGCGATCGCCTACGCCCGCTCGAACGGCGTCGTGCCGCCCTGGAGCGCACCGCAGCCCGCCCCAGAGGCTGCCGAAGAAGGTGGCGAAGGCTAGTACGGCCGCGCGCGACGGCTAGGACCGTTGGTCGGAAATTCGGGTACGCAGCCCGAGGCGAAGCGCCGTGCTGGCAAGGCGCGCGACTGAGGCATAGCTGTGGCTATGCCGCAGGGAGCGCAACGCCGCCAGCGCGGATGCAGCGCCTCGGGATGTGTGCCCGTATCTGCGACCAGCGGTGCTAGCCGTCGATCAGAAGGGCTTTTCGGGACGGCTCCAGGGGCCGTCCTCGGGAACGTCGAACCAGTAGCTGGCGCGCTCCCGGTCGAACCGCTTGCCCAGCGGATCCTTGCGGGTGAGCCGCAGGATGAGGCCGATCGGGGTGATCATCAGGAAGAAGAAGACCGTCAGCAGCACCGTCGTCAGGGCCGCGGTGACGGCGCGGAATATCGTCGCCATCACCTTCTCGAGCGGCGCCAGCAGCTTCGGCGCAACGAGGGCGAGCAGCCACAGAACGGCGGCCACGCCCCAAAGATAAGGCGGCGGGGCGGTGATGCCGCGCCACCAGAGGATGCCGCCCAGAACGCTCAGGCCGCCGCCAAAGGCGAGGCCGAAGATCCGCAGCTCGCGGGCTGTCTTGGAGTCGTGATTGCCCATCAGTCGAGGTCGAACTCCTCGCGCCAATCGACGTCGTCCTCGAGCTCCGGCTGCTCCTCCTTGTAGAGGACCAGGTTCTCGAGAAACAGGACGTCCATCTCGGTGCGCATGAAGCAACGGTAGGCGTCTTGCGGCGTGCAGACGATCGGCTCGCCGCGGACGTTGAATGAAGTGTTGACGACCACGCCGTAGCCGGTGCGCTCTTTGAAGGCGCTGATCATCTCGTGGTACTCCGGGTGATCCTCGGCGGAGACGGTCTGTATCCGCGCCGAGTAGTCGACGTGGGTGATGGCGGGCACGTCGGAGCGCGGCACGTTGAGCTTGGCGATGCCGAAGAGCTTCTCCTCGTCGGCGGTCATCGACTTGCGGCGCTCCTTTCGCACCGGCGCCACCAGCAGCATGTACGGTGACGGCCGGTCGAGCTCGAAGAGCTCCGAGACGTCCTCTACCCGGCAGCTCGGAGCGAAGGGGCGAAACGACTCGCGGTACTTGATCTTGAGGTTCATCACCGACTGCATCTTGACGCTGCGGGCGTCGCCGACGATGCTGCGAGCGCCGAGCGCGCGGGGGCCGAACTCCATCCGACCGCAGAAATGGCCCAGGACCTTCTCGGCCTCGATCAACTCCGCCGCCACCCGCGCGCGCTCGCCCTTCTCCAGCTTGTGGTACGGGATGCCCTCCTCGCGCAGCCAGGCCTCGATCTGCGCCGAGGGAAACGCCGGCCCGAGGTAGGAGCCGCTCTGGCCGTCGCGCCGCCCGTCCACTTCGCGCGGGTTGTCCAGGTACTCGTACCAGGTGTACAGGGCCGCGCCCAGGGCGCCGCCGGCGTCACCCGCCGCCGGCTGGATCCAGATGTCGTCGAAGATGCCCTCGCGCAGGATCTTGCCGTTGGCGACACAGTTGAGCGCCACGCCACCCGCCATGCACAGGTAGCGCTCGCCGGTCTCCCGGCGCACGTGGCGGGCCATGCGCAGCATGACCTCTTCGGTCACCTCCTGCACCGAGCGCGCCAGATCCATCTCCTTCTGGGTGAGCTCCGACTCCGGTTCGCGCGGCGGGCCGCCAAACAGCTCGCTGAAGCGGTCCGAGGTCATCGTCAGGCCCTGGCAGTAGTTGAAGTAGCTCATGTCGAGGCGGAAGGAGCCGTCCTCGCGCAGATCCATCAGATGCTCGAGAATCTCCTTCTTGTAACGCGGCTCGCCGTAGGGCGCCAGGCCCATGATCTTGTACTCGCCCGAGTTGACCCTGAAGCCGGTGTAGTAGGTGAACGCCGAGTAGAGCAGGCCCAGGGAGTGGGGAAACTGGAGCTCCTGGCGCAGCTCGAGCCGATTGTCGTGACCCACACCCCAGGAGGCGGTCGCCCACTCGCCGACTCCGTCTGCGGTCAGCACCGCGGCGCGCTGGTAGGGCGACGGGAAGAAAGCCGATCCGGCGTGCGACTGGTGATGCTCCGGATAGAGCATGTGGCCGTCGAACCCGACCTGCTTGCGGATCAGCTCGCCCATCCAGAGCTTCTCTTTGAGCCACAACGGCATCGCCTTGAGAAACGAAGGCAGACCGGCGGGAGCGAACGCCAGGTAGGTCTCCAGCAGGCGTTCGAACTTGAGCCAGGGCTTGTCGTAGAAGGCGACGTGATCGATCTTGGCGGCAGTGGTACCGCCTTCGTGCAGGCAGTATTCGATCGCCTGCCTCGGGAAGCGGTGGTCGTGCTTCTTGCGGCTGAAGCGCTCTTCCTGGGCGGCGGCGACGATCTTGCCGTCCCGGACCAGGCAGGCCGCGGAGTCGTGGTAGAAGGCCGAGATACCGAGAATCTGCATTGGTCTTGAGCGCTCTCCGTTCGGCCGGGTGCCGGCCGGGATCGGTCTAGGCGGCTTTCTGCCGCGGCTCGGTCTCCAGGTCGCGCAGCAGCTCCAGGCCGCGCTCGAGAATGAGGTCGGACGGCGGCTGGTCGTCGTCGAGCCTGCGGATGGCGTCGCCGACCCGCGTGTCGGGCTCGATCGGCCGCGCCAGCGGTTCGCCGTCCATCCCGGAGTAGAAGGCATCGGTGGTCAGCAGGCCGGCGCCGCTTGAGAGGGTCAGCATCTCCATCCGGCCGGCGTGACCGCGGCTCGGCAGGCCCACCAGATGGGCGCCGCCGGACTGCTTCAGGATGGTCGCCAGCACCTCGGCGCAGCCCATCGTGCCCCGATTGATCAGCACGACCATCCGGCCCTGCCAGAGCGGCGGCCCGGCCCCGGCGAAGGTCTCGATCTCGCCGCTGCGGTCGCGCAGCGAGC
>CALZJC010000186.1 GCA_945787525.1 Thermoanaerobaculia bacterium
CCCGGCCGGATACTCTTGGCTTCCACCGAGCCGTCTGACCGGAGAGCCACCATGCGCGCCGACCGCCTGTCCGTGACCTGCCTCCTGCTGCTCTGCGCCCTGGCGCCGGGCGTGCCGACGACCGCCCAGACCCAGATCCCGACTCCCGAGTCGGTGCTCGGTCACGAGATCGGAGAGGACTTCTCGCTGGCCTCCTACGAGGAGTCGATCACGTACTTTCGACGCCTGGCCGAGGCCAGCGACCGGGTCGAGCTGCGCCGGATCGGCCGCACCTCGTTCGGCCGCGACTGGTACCTGGCGATCGTCTCGTCGCCCGAGAACCTGGCCAATCTGGAGCGCATCCGCGAGGTCGCCCAGCGGCTGGCCCACCCCGAGGGGCTGACCGACGACGAGGCCCGCCGGCTGGCCGCCGAGGGCAAGGCGGTGGTGCACATCGACGGCGGCCTGCACGCCACCGAGGTGGCCCATGCCCAGCACACGATCCAGCTGGCCTACGACCTGGCCAGCGAGCAGCAGGAGCCGGAGATCCTGGCCATCCTCGACCGGGTCGTGCTGCTGCTCTGGCCGTCGATCAACCCCGACGGTCAGACGCTGATGACGGATTGGTACCGCGCCAACCTGGGCACGCCGTTCGAGGTGGCGCCGATGCCTCGGCTCTACCAGAAGTACATCGGCCACGACAACAACCGCGACGGCTGCATGGTCAACATGATCGAGTCGCGGGTGATCAACCGGGTGGTGCGTCACTGGGAGCCGCAGATCCTCTACAACCACCACCAGACGGCGCCGTTCCCGGCCCGCATCTGGATCCCACCGTTCGCCGAGCCGATCTCCGAGTTCGTGCACCCGCTGATGTGGCGCACCGTCAACCTGCTGGGCATGGGCATGGCGCAAGCGCTCGAGGAGCGCGGCCAGGAGGGCGCCATGCACATGGGCACCGGCTTCGACAACTGGTACCCCGGCTTCCTGGACCACTCGAACAACTTCCGCAACGTCGCCTCGTTCCTCACCGAGACCGGCCTCTACCGGTACGCGACACCCCATTTCTACACCGTCGACGACTTCCCCGACGCGCAGAAGGACCTGCGGCCGCAATCGCTCTACGCCAGCCCGTGGGAGGGCGGCTGGTGGCGGCTGGCCGACGCGGTCGACTACATGCTGACCGCCTCGCTCTCGGTGCTCGACCACGCCGCCAAGTACAAGGACGACCTGCTGTTCAACCGCTACCAGGCCGGCCGCGACGTCATCGCCTACCACCGCGACCATCCGCCCTACGCCTACTTCGTGCCGCAGGACCAGCGCGACCCGGTGGCGGCGGTCGAGATGCTGCGCCGGCTGGCCTTCAACGGCGTGCGCATCCATCAGACCTCCACGGCGCTCGAGTTCGAGGGCCAGCAGTACCCCGCCGGCACCTGGGCCATCCCCATGGACCAGGAGTTCGCCAACTTCGTGCGCCAGCAGTTCGCCGTCCAGGAGTACCCCGACGTCCGCGAATACCCCGAGGGACCGCCGGACCAGCCTTACGACGTGGCCGGTTGGACGCTGCCCTATCTGATGGACGTGCGGGTGGTCGCCGCCACGACGCCACTCGACCCGGCTACCCGCGCCCTGCTCGAGCCGGTCGCCGCCGAGCCGCTGGCCTGGGACCTGGAGATCGGCGACGCCGCGTCGTTCGACAGCGTGCCCGGCGTCGGCTTCGACAGCCACCCGGTGGCGGCCGCCATCCGCCCGCCGGCCGGCCGGCTGCGCGGCAGCGGCTCCTCCATCGCCCTGGATCCGGCCCAGAACAACACCTTCCGGGCGCTCAACCGCGCCTGGGACGCCGGCGCCACGGTGGCGTTCGCGGCCGGTGAGGACGGCAGCAGCGGACGCTATCTCGTCAGCGGCCTGGCCGACACCACCGCTCGCCGGCTGGTGGACGAGCTGGCACTCGACGCGAGGCGCTCGAGCGCCACCGGCCGCCGGCTGAAACGGCCGCGGCTCGGCCTGTACAGACCCTGGCGCGCCAGCATGGACGAAGGCTGGACGCGCTGGCTTTTCGAGCGCTACGAGTTCGCCTTCGACAACCTCACCAACACCGAGATTCTCACCGGCAACCTGGGTGAGCGGTTCGACGTCATCGTGCTGCCGGACATCGCCGCGAGCCGCATCCGCGAAGGCTACGCCAAGGGCGAGGTGCCGCCGCGCTATGCCGGCGGTCTGGGCAAGGAGGGCGCTCGGGCGCTGGACGCCTTCGTGCGCGCCGGCGGCACGCTGATGGCGATCAACTCGAGCAGTCTATGGGCCATCGAGGAGCTGCATCTGGCGGTCGAAAACGTCGTCGCGGAGCGACCGCGCGACGAGTTCTTCATGGCCGGCTCGATCCTCGAGGTGATCGTCGACCGCTCGCACCCGGTGATGACCGGCATGCCGGAGCGGGCCAAGGTTTTCGCCGCGCGCAGCCCTGTTTTCAACGTCGACGGCGACTTCGCCGGCCGGGTGCTGGCCAAGTACCCGGCGGCCGGCTCGCCGCTGCTCTCCGGTTATCTGCTCGGGGAAGAGCAGCTGCGGGGCTACGCCGCCGCCCTCGACGCTCGCCACGGCGACGGCCGGGCGGTGCTCCTGGGCCTGCGCCCGCAGTGGCGGGCGCAGCCGTTCGGCAACTTCCGCATCCTCTTCAACGCGGCCCTCTACGGCAGCGATCTGGCGGCGGCTGCACCCGCCAATCCCGATTTCTGGACACCGCCGCCGGCGCCGGAGGAAGGCGACGAAGGGGGCGCAGAGGCTTCCGAAACCGAGGCTGCCGGCGCGGCGAGGGCGGCGCGCCAGGCAGCGCCGTGACGACGGCCTTCCCCGAGCGCGCCATGGAGTTGGCGGTAGTATGCCGCCCTTCGGCCTCTTCCGGCGCGCCCTGGAGACCGCCTGCTTACTGCAGCACCGACATGTCGAACGTCTTGACCTCGCCGAGACCCAGCTCGCGCAGGCCCGGCTCGATCTTCTCGCGGTCGCCGACGACGACGATCAGGAGGTCTTGCGGATCGATGCGATCGCTGCCCGCCTTGGTCGCCTGCTCGGCCGTGACGTTCTGGATGCTCTCCAGCCGGCGCACCCATTCGTCGTCGGGCAGCCCGTAGCGGATGATCTCCGACAGCTGCACGGCGACTCCACCCACCGTCTCGAACTGCTGGGGGAAGCCCTTGATCAGGTTGCCCTGGGCCTCGGACAGCTCCTCGGCGGTGATCGGCCGCGAGCTCACCAGCTCGCCCAGCTCCCTGACGATCTCGACCACCGTCTCCTTGGTGCTCTGCACCTGGACCGGCGCGAATACGAGATACGGGCCGTCGCCGCGGGTGGGGATGAAGATCGCCCGGGCGCCGTAGCTGTAGCCCTTGTCCTCGCGCAGGTTGAGGTTGATGCGGCTCGAAAACTTGCCGCCAAAGGCGTTGTTCATCACCTCGAAGGCCACGTAGTCGGGGTCGCTGCGGCGGATCGCCACGTTGCCGACGACGACCACGCTCTGCGGCGCGCCCGGCTTGTCGACGATGTAGACAGTCGTGCCGGAGAGCGGCTCCGCCGCCGGTGCCTCGGTGGCCGCCGCGGCGCCGCCCTGCCAGCCGCCGAAAGCGGCCGTTGCCGCCTGCCGGGCCTCGGCCGGCGTCACGTCGCCCACCATCATCAGCGCGGCGTTGCCCGGCAGATAGTGCTCGCCGTAGTAGCTCAGCAGATCGTCCCGGGTGATCGCCTGGATCGCCGCCGTGGTGCCCGAGCCGGTGAACGGCTGGCCGTAGGGATGCGCGGCGCCGTACAGCAGGCGCAGGAAGCTCTTGAAGGCCGTCTGCTGCGGCTGTTTGGCCTCCTGCTGGATGCGGCCCAGGTAGATCCGGCGCTGGCGTTCCAACTCCTCGTCCGGAAAGGTCGGGTTCATCGCCACGTCGGCCATCAGCTCGAGCGCCGGGCTCAGGTTGCGCTTGAGCACGTTGAGGTTGATGCCGCTGCCGTCGAAGAAGCTGTTGGTGCCCAGGGCGGCCGCCAGCCGCTTGGCCTCGCCGGCGATCTCCAGCGCGTCGCGGCCGGTGGTGCCCTCGTCGAGCAGCTCCGCGGTCAGCGAGGCGGCACCAGGGCGATCGGCCGGGTCGGACGCCCAGCCGCTCTTCACCACCAGATTGGCCTGGACGATCGGCAGCGAGTGGTCCTCCACCACCAGCAGCTCGAGGCCGTTGGCCAGCCGTTCGCGGTGGATCGCCGGGGGCGTGAACCCAGGCTCGGCAGCGCCCTGCGGCTCGACCGTGCGATCGGTGTCGTCCGCCTTGGCCGTCAGCTGGCCCTGCGGCACGAGGTGTAGCGTGCCCCGCTTGTCGGCCCGCAGGTAGCGCTCGGCGTAGGACAGCACGTCCTCGGCGGTGGCCTTCGAGTAGCGCTGGATGTCCCGCTCGAAGCTGCCGGGATCGCCCAGGTAGTAGTTGTAGTTGTTCAACTGGTCGGCGACGCCGCCAAAGCCGCCGACCCTCTCGAGCCGGCGAATGAACGAAGCCTCCCAGGCCACTCGCGCCTGCTCCAGCTCCTCGTCGGTAACGCCCTCGGCGAGCAGCTTGGCCAGTTCATCATCGACGGCCGCCTCGATCTCTTCGAGGGTGTGCCCCTCGCGGGCCGTCACCCGGATCTGAAAGGTGCTGCCCATGAGCCGGGAGCCCTGGAACGCCGCCACGTCCTGGGCGATCTCGCGCTCGTAGACCAACGACTTGTAGAGCCGCGACGTCTTGCCGGTCGAGAGGATGTTGGACAGCAGGTCGAACTCGGCGTCGCCCGGCTTGTAGTAGCCCGGGGTGTGCCAGACATAGTAGAGCCGCGGCAGCTTGATGTTGTCCTCCGCCACCGCCCGCTTGGCACCCTCGAGCTCGGGCAACCACTCGCTGACGCGCTCTACCGCGGGGCCCGGTGGCAGGGCGGCGAAGTACCTCTCCACCATCGCCCTGGTCGCCGCGGGATCGATATCGCCCGCGATGACCAGGGCCGCGTTATTGGGCGCGTAGTAGGTCTTGAAGAAGTCGGAGATGTCCTCCATCGAGGCGGCGGTCAGGTCCGCCTGGCTGCCGATGGTCGGCCAGGAGTAGGGGTGCTCGTCGGGATACATCATCTCGGCCAGGATCAGCCGCGACTTCCGGTAGGGCTGGTTCTCGTAGTTCTGGCGGCGCTCGTTCTTGACCACGTCGCGCTGGTTGTCCAGCTTCTCCTGGGTCATGGCCGCCAGCAGGAAGCCCATCCGGTCGGCCTCGAGCCACAGCACCGTCTCCAGATAGTTGCTCGGCACGTTCTCCCAGTAGTTGGTGCGGTCGGTGTTGGTGGAGCCATTGATGCGGCCGCCGACCTTCTGCAACGGCTTGAAGAACTCATCGTCATGGTGCTTCGAGCCCTGGAACATCATGTGCTCGAAGAGGTGCGCGAAGCCGGTGCGGCCGGGCTTTTCGTCGCCCGAGCCGACGTGGTACCAGACGTTGACCGAGACCATCGGAATCGAGTGGTCCTCGTGCAGGATCACGTCGAGGCCGTTGGGCAGCTCGTATTTCTCGAACCGGATCTCGGGCGCCTCCTGGGCGGTTGCCTGCACGGCCAACAAGACCACGCAAGCGAGAAGGATCGGCAGCGCTTTCTTCATCGGGAATCTCCTGGGGTTCTCGCGCCCCGAGCCCGGCTGCGCCCTTCGGCTGGGCCGGGCCGTCACGCGGTGGCTCGAATGCGGTATCGGGTCTTGCGGCTCCCCCTCGACCGAAGGCGACCCGATGCGCTTCAGTCTACTCCCGTATATACGTCGCGGCGGACAGAAGTTGCCGCGGCCGCGCAAAGGAGAGCTTGCGGCGGATTGGTCATCCCTGTCCGGCGCACTCCCGTAACGCCGCCGGCCGGTGGCTGACTCAGCCTTCCGTGAACGCAGTCCATGGGAGCTGGAGCAAACACGTGTTCTTGCCATCGCGGCGAGCGCTTCGAGGCGCCTGCTGCCACCGCAACGGTGTCGCCGGCCTGGGGCGGACCGTGCCGCTCACTCTCGCAACAGGAGGAACAGAGGAGACCCGAATGGCAAGAGTCAGAGAATCGTTCGCCAGAGCGCTGCCGCTCTACATCGTCCTGCTGCCGATCGTCGGCATGCGGGCAGAGGCCCAGGAGCCCGGCCAGCCCGGCGACTCCGGCCAACCCCTCGACGCGCGGCCTTTCGACCCGCCACGACCCGTCGACCCACAACCGCCTGGCGCCGGTGGCCAGATCGTCTTCACGCCGATCGCCGAGCCCCTGACCGTCAGGTCGTTGAACGGCTTCAGCACCGACGCCACCGTCGGCTTCTTCAGCCACGCCGAGCACAGCCACGACGGCGGCGTCATCACCGTCGACAGCCCCTGGGGCGAGCGGCTCAAGACCCGCTACTGGCTCACCCCCCACGGCGTCAGCTTCGAGTACGACGACGACCTGGTGGTGCGTTATCGCTTCGACCAGGACGGCACTCTCGAAGAGATCGAGGCCGAGAGCCCCTATGGAGAGGCCCTCATGGCGGTTGGCAATCGGGCCCAGCTGGCCGCTCACGGTCAGCGGGACTTCTCCTCCTTCGACCTCTCGGCCTACGAGGTGATCGAAGAGGCGATCCGGACCAAGCACTCCAACGCCTTTCTCGTCGGCATGCGAGAGGCGCAGGGCGCCCTGGAGGCCTCCTGCGCGACCGGCATCGTTCTCTGCGCCGCCTGTATCGTCGCCTGGTCCAACACGATCCCCGCCGTGGCCGCCGCCTGTGTCGTCGGCGGCGTGCCGACCTGGGGTACCGCCTGCTTTCTGGCGATCCTCGCCCACGAGGCTGCCGGCTACGGCTGCGCCGCCACCTGCGTCAATATGGTCCACGAGTGCCGTGGGCGTCCGCGGGGCGAAGTTCTGCCGGACGGCTGCGAGCCACGAAACTGATGACGTTGAAACTCGAGGAGTAGCAGATTCACCTGCCGCCCGCCGGCCGCGGCAGCAACGCGGCCGGCGGGCTTTAGCACTCCGATACGATCGGCAACACACCCGACCCGAGAACCTCTGGAGGGCATGAGAATGTGGAACATCGCGATTCCGGCGATCTGCGTCCTGGCGCACCTGTACCTGGTGGTGATCTTCCTCCCCGGCTTCTGGCGCGAGCTCGACGAGCGGGGCTTTCGCTGGCATACCGCGCTCAACCTCTTCGTCGTGCCGTCGCTTGTCGTGGTCCTGATCGCCAACCACGTCCTCGGCAACCTGGGCACCCTGCCGGCCTGGCTGCTGGTCGTCGCCTTCATCACCATCGACGCCCTGATCGTCGCCATGGTGCTGGCCGCGGTGGCCCTGC
>CALZJC010000187.1 GCA_945787525.1 Thermoanaerobaculia bacterium
CAACGAGGCCATCCTGCGCCAGTTCTACGTGCCGGTACCGGCGGTGCCGGAGGGCAAGAACCGCATCAAGCTCACGCTGCCACCGGCGGTGCTCGAGCGCGAGCAGATCCGCGAGCGGCAGGCGCGCGGCCGCCGCGACGTCTACAAGGTCTTCGCCGGCATCGAGCTCAGCGACGACGTGCTGACCAAGCTCGAAGCCGGCGACAGCGCCGAGGTCACCGTCAAGAGTTCGGCCATCGATCGCGCCCTGTTTGTCGCCGACGTGGTCGATCTCGATACCGGCGAGGTGCTGTTCGAGGCCAACGACGAGATGCCGGAGGATCTGGCGACGGCGCTCAAGGACCACAAACACACGCCGGTGGAGCTGTTCTTCCCCGACTGGGAGCTGTGCGGTGCGGTTCTCTCGAACACCCTGGCCAAGGACACCACCTCCGACACCAAGGAGGCGCTGATCGAGATCTACCGCCGCATGCGCCCGGGCGACCCGCCGACGTTGGAGAGTGCGCGGTCGCTGTTCTACGGCATGTTCTTCGACGCCAAGCGCTACGACTTCTCGCGCGTCGGGCGGTTCAAGTTCAACATCAAGCTGGACACCGAGGTACCGGTCGAGCAGAAGACCCTGTCGGCCGATGACTTCTTCCGGGTGATCGAGTACCTGCTGCGCCTGCACCGCGACGTCGGCCGGGTCGACGATATCGACAACCTTGGCAACCGCCGCGTGCGGACGGTCGGCGAACTGCTCGAAAACCAGTTCCGCGTTGGTCTGGTGAGGATGGAGCGGGCGATCAAGGAGAAGATGTCGGTCCATCAGGATATCGACTCGGCAATGCCCCACGACCTGATCAACTCGAAGCCGGTGATCGCCGCCATCCGGGAGTTCTTCGGCTCGTCTCAGCTCTCCCAGTTCATGGATCAGACCAATCCGCTGTCGGAGGTCACCCACAAGCGGCGCCTGTCGGCGCTCGGCCCGGGCGGCTTGTCGCGTGAGCGAGCCGGTTTCGAGGTGCGCGACGTGCACGCCTCCCACTACGGCCGGATCTGCCCGATCGAGACCCCCGAGGGACCAAATATCGGTCTCATCTCGTCGCTCGCCACTTTCGCCCGCATCAACGAATACGGCTTCATCGAGAGTCCCTACAAGCGAGTTGAGGACGGTCGCGTCATCGACCACTTCCGGGTGAAGCGGGTCGGCAACGGTCCGTTCAAGCTCGGTCAGGTGATCACCGGAGACGAGCTCGAGGCGGCCAACAGGCGGCTGCGCAAGGAAAAGAAGCGCACCATCGAGGCCGAGCCCCAGGCCTGGTACCTGACCGCCTGGGAGGAGGAGAAGCACATCATCGCCCAGGCCAACGCGCCGGTCGACGCCAAGGGCTACTTCACCGACGATCGGGTCATCGCCCGCGCCGGTGGCGACTTCGTCACCGTCGAGCGCGATCGGCTGAACTACATGGACGTCAGCCCGAAGCAGCTGGTCTCGGTGGCCGCGGCGCTGATCCCGTTCCTCGAGCACGACGACGCCAACCGCGCGTTGATGGGCTCCAACATGCAGCGCCAGGGCGTGCCGCTGCTGCGCAGCGAGGCGCCGGTGGTCGGCACCGGTCTGGAGGGCATCGTCGCCCGCGACTCGGGTGCCGTGGTGCTCTGCCAGCGGGGCGGCATCGTCGACTCGGTCGACTCGGAGCGCATCATCGTGCGCGTCGAGGGTGAAGACATCGAGACCGGCGAGTCCAAGGAGTTCGGCGCCGACATCTATCAGCTGATCAAGTTCCGCCGTTCCAATCAGAACACCTGCATCAACAAGAAGCCGCTGGTCAAAGAGGGCATGCGGGTTCGCAAGGGCGACGTACTGGCGGACGGGCCGTCGACGGACGAGGGCGAGTTGGCCCTGGGCCGCAACGTGCTGGTCGCCTTCATGCCCTGGCGGGGCTACAACTTCGAGGATGCCATCCTGGTGTCCGAGAAGATGGTCAAGGACGACCTGTTCACCTCCATCCATATCGAGGAGAAAGAGGTCGAGGCTCGCGACACCAAGCTGGGCCCGGAAGAGATCACCCGCGACATTCCCAACGTCTCCGAGGCGGCCTTGGCCGATCTCGACGAGAGCGGCATCATTCGTATCGGCGCGACCGTCAAGCCCGGCGACATCCTGGTCGGCAAGGTGACGCCCAAGGGCGAGACCCAGCTGACCCCGGAGGAGAAGCTGTTGCGCGCCATCTTCGGCGAGAAGGCCGGCGACGTGCGCGATGCCAGCCTCAAGGTGCCGCCCGGCATCGAGGGCACCGTCGTGGACGTCAAGATCTTCTCGCGCAAGGGCGTCGAGAAGGACGAGCGGGCCCGCGAGATAGAGGACTTCGAGGTCGCGCGGCTGGAAAAGAACATCAAGGACCAGGTGCGAATCCTCAACGAGGAGCGCAACAAGAAGATCACCGACCTGCTTCTCGGTCACAAGGTCACCGCCGGAGTGGTCGGCCGCGCCGGCGACAAGTTGATGGCCAAGGGCGACAAGGTCTCCATGAAGGTGCTCGAGGCTTTGACGCGCCAGGAGATCCTGCGCCTGCCGATCAAGGACAAGAAGCTGCTGCAGACGGTCGGTGACATCTACCGCAAGACCGACTCCTACATCGAGGTGCTGCACCGGGTGAACGAGGAACGGGTGCAGCTGCTGCAGAAGGGTGACGAACTGCCGCCGGGTGTCATCAAGCTGGTCAAGGTCTTCGTGGCCATGAAGCGCAAGCTGCAGGTGGGCGACAAGATGGCCGGTCGGCACGGCAACAAGGGCGTCATCTCGCGCATCCTGGCCGAGGAGGACATGCCCTACCTGCCCGACGGTACGCCGGTCGAGATCGTTCTCAATCCGCTCGGCGTGCCGAGCCGCATGAACGTCGGTCAGATCCTCGAGACCCATCTCGGGTGGGCCGGCAAGGTGCTCGGTATGCACTTCGCGACGCCGGTTTTCGATGGCGCCACCGAGGTGGACATGCGCGGCTACATGGACCAGGCCGGGCTGCCGTCGTCGGGCAAGACCACGCTCCACGACGGCATGACGGGCCAGCCGTTCGAGCAGCCGGTGACGGTGGGCTACATCTACATGCTGAAGCTCTCCCATCTGGTGGACGACAAGATCCACGCGCGTTCGATCGGCCCCTACTCACTGATCACCCAGCAGCCGCTGGGCGGCAAGGCCCAGTTCGGCGGCCAGCGCTTCGGTGAGATGGAGGTCTGGGCGCTCGAGGCCTACGGCGCCGCCTACACGTTGCAGGAGCTGCTGACGGTGAAGAGCGACGACGTCGAGGGCCGCAGCAAGGTCTACGAGGCGATCGTCAAGGGCGAGGTGCCCGAGGACCCGGGGCTGCCCGAGTCCTTCAACGTTCTGGTGCGTGAGCTGCAGAGCCTGTGCCTCGACGTGGAACTGATGAAGGTCTGAAGGAGATACGGCTTTGCAACCATTGCGAACATTCGACAAGCCGCAGACACCCGGCGAATTCAACGCCATTCGGATCTCCGTCGCTTCGCCGGAGAAGATCCGCTCGTGGAGTCATGGTGAGGTCACCAAGGCCGAGACGATCAACTACCGGACCTTCAAGCCGGAGCGCGACGGTCTGTTCTGCGCCAAGATCTTCGGCCCGATAACGGACTGGGAGTGCCTGTGCGGCAAGTACAAGCGCATGAAGCACCGTGGCGTCGTCTGCGACAAGTGCGGCGTCGAGGTGACGCGGTCGCGGGTCCGGCGTGAGCGCATGGGGCACATCGAGCTGGCCAGCCCGGTATCCCACGTCTGGTTCTTCAAGGGTCTGCCCAGTCGCATCGGTCAGCTCTGTGACCTGAGCCTGCGCGACCTCGAGCGCATCCTCTACTTCGAGAGCTATGTTGTCGTCGACCCCGGCGAGACCGAGCTCACCGAGGGCGAGCTGCTGACCGAGGAGCGCTTCCGCGAGGTGCGCGACGAGTACGGTGATGACGCCTTCGACGCCCGGATGGGCGCCGAGTCGATCCGCGAGCTTCTGTCGCGGATCGACATCGAGGAGCTGGCCGAAGAGCTGCGGATCACGATGAAGACCGAGACCAGCCAGATCCGGCGTCTCAAGGCGGCCAAGCGGCTCAAGGTCGTCGAGGCGTTCCGCAAGAGCGGCAACCGGCCGGAGTGGATGATCCTCGAGGTCATCCCGGTCATTCCGCCCGAGCTCAGGCCGCTGGTGCCGCTCGACGGCGGTCGCTTCGCCACCAGTGATCTCAACGATCTGTATCGCCGGGTGATCAACCGCAACAACCGGCTGAAGAAGCTGCTCGAGCTGCGCGCCCCCGAAGTCATCGTGCGCAACGAGAAGCGCATGCTGCAGGAGGCGGTCGACGCCCTGTTCGACAACGGCCGCCGGGGCCGCGTCCTCAAGGGCTCCAACAACCGGCCGCTCAAGTCACTCTCGGACACCCTCAAGGGCAAGCAGGGCCGCTTCCGGCAGAACCTGCTGGGCAAGCGGGTCGATTACTCGGGCCGCTCGGTCATCGTGGTCGGCCCGGACCTCAAGCTCCACCAGTGCGGCCTGCCCAAGAAGATGGCCCTCGAGCTGTTCAAGCCGTTCATCTACAACTGGCTGGAAGAGAAGGAGCTGGTCGGCACCATCAAGGCCGCCAAGGAGATGGTGGAGCGGGAAGAGGAGGTGGTCTGGGACGCGCTCGAGGAGGTCATCCAGGATCACCCCGTGCTGCTCAATCGCGCTCCGACTCTGCATCGGCTGGGAATTCAGGGCTTCGAGCCGGTGCTGATCGAGGGCAAGGCGATCAAGATCCATCCGCTGGTCTGCGCGGCCTTCAACGCCGACTTCGACGGCGACCAGATGGCGGTGCACGTGCCGTTGAGCCCCAAGGCGCAGATCGAGAGCCAGGTGCTCATGATGGCTTCTCGCAACATCCTCAGCCCGGCCCATGGCCGGCCGCTGGCGGTGCCGAGCCAGGACATGGTGCTGGGCGGCTACTACCTGACCATGCGCCGGGCCGGCGCCAAGGGGGAGGGCCGCGTTTTCCACGATTCCGACTCGGTGCTCGCGGCCCTGCACGAGGGGCTGGTCGAGACCCAGACCCAGGTCCGGGTGCGCTGCAGCGGCCCGTACATTAACCTCGAGTCGCAATACCACGACCAGGACCTGATGCATGCCGACCTCGAGGAGCTCGACAATCAGCTGATCGACACCACCGTCGGCCGGGTCATCTTCAACCAGCACCTGCCGGCCGAGGTGCCGTACGTCGACGGCCTGCTCAAGAAGCGCGGCCTGCAGGAGCTCGTCGGCTACTGCTACATCAAGCACGGTCACGACCTAACGGTGAGCATGCTGGACGAGATCAAGTCGGTCTGCTTCGACTATGCAACCCAGGCCGGGGTCTCGTTCGGCATCGACGACATGCTGATCCCGAGCCGGAAAGAGCCGCTGCTCGACAAGGCCAAGAACGACGTCCTGCAGATCGAGAAGCAGCGCATCGCGGGTGTCATCACCGCGGGTGAGCGCCACAACAAGATCATCGACATCTGGCACCGCGTAACCGAGCACGTGTCCGAGGAGATGTTCCGCGAGATGGGTGAGCTGGAGAAGACGGTTGGCCGGTTCAATCCGATCCGCATGATGGCCGACTCCGGCGCCCGGGGCTCGCGCGAGCAGGTGCGTCAGCTGGCCGGCATGCGCGGTCTGATGTCCAAGCCGTCGGGCGAGATCATCGAGACGCCGATCACGGCCAACTTCCGTGAAGGGCTGTCGGTGCTGCAGTACTTCATCTCCACTCACGGTGCCCGCAAGGGGCTGGCCGACACGGCACTCAAGACCGCCGACTCCGGCTATCTGACCCGACGGCTGGTCGACGTGGCGCAGGACGTGATCGTCAACGAGCTCGACTGCGGAACGATCGACGGCATCACTGTGACGGCGATCATGGAGGGTGGCGACATCCTCGAGCCGCTGCGCGACCGTATCGTCGGTCGCGTCAGTCAGGAGGAAGTGCACGATCCAGCCAACGCCGAGAAGCTGGTCAGTGTCGGCGACATGATCACCGAGCAGATCGCCAGCACCATCCAGGCGGCTGGCATCGAGCGCGTGCGCATCCGCTCGGTGCTCACCTGCGAGACCCGCCGCGGCGTCTGCGCCGCCTGCTACGGCCGCAATCTGGCGACCGGCCGGATCGTCGAGATCGGCGAAGCGGTGGGTGTCATCGCCGCCCAGTCGATCGGCGAGCCGGGCACCCAGCTGACCATGCGTACGTTCCACTACGGCGGAACCGCCAGCCGGGTCTCCGAGCAGTCGCAGCACCACGCCAAGAACCCCGGCCGCGTCAAGTACCTCAACGTCAACACGGTCAAGAGCAAGGCCGGCGAACTGGTGGTGATCAACCGCAGCGGCAAGCTGGTGATCGTCGACACCAAGAACCGCGAGCTCGAGCGCTATGCGCTGACCTACGGCTCCCACCTGAAGATCGACGAGGGCAGTGAAGTCGCTCCCGGCCAGGAGCTGGTGAACTGGGACCCGTTCACCTCGGCGGTGCTGACCGAGATCGCCGGCGCGGTCGAGTTCCAGGATGTCGTCGAAGGCGAGAACGTGCGCGAGGACACCGACAAGGTGACCGGCCTGTCGCAGCGCATCATCGTGGAGGCCCAACTCTCCGAGAAGCGCTCGCCGGCGGTGGTCATCCGTGGCAAGGGTTCGGAGCGCCGGTACATGCTGCCCACCGGCTCGCACCTGGTGGTCCAGGACGGCCAGAAGGTCTACCCCGGCGACGTGCTGGTGAAGATCCCGCGCGAATCGACCAAGACCAAGGACATCACCGGCGGTCTGCCGCGGGTGGTGGAGCTGTTCGAGGCGCGTAGCCCCAAGGAGCCGGCCATCATCAGCGAGATCGACGGCACCGTGCATCTGGGCGACATCCAGAAGGGCATGCGCAACGTCACGGTCGAGAACGAGGCCGGCGAGGTACGCGACTACAAGGTGCCGCGCTCGGTGCACGTCAACGTCCAGGAGGGCGAGCAGGTGACGGCGGGTGAGCCGCTCATCGACGGCTCGATCAACCCGCACGACATCCTCCAGGTACTCGGCGAAAAGGAGCTTCAGCGCTATCTGGTGGACAAGATCCAGGAGGTCTACCGCTCGCAGAGCGTGGCGATCAATGACAAGCACATCGAGGTGATCGTGCGTCAGATGATGCGCTCCGTGAAGATCGAGGAGGTCAACGATACCGACTTCCTGATCGACGAGCAGGTGGACCGCTGGCGCTTCGCCGACGAGAACGGGCGTGTGCTCGAGGCCAGCGGTACGCCGGCGATCGGCCGG
>CALZJC010000188.1:0-11260 GCA_945787525.1 Thermoanaerobaculia bacterium
CGCCGAGCCGGAGGTCGCCGAGCCGGAGGTCGCCGAGCCGGAGGTCGCCGAGCCGGAGGTCGCCGAGCCGGAGGTCGCCGAGCCGGAGGCCGCCGAGCCGGAGGTCGGCGCCCTGGAGGCCGCCGCGCCGGAGATCGCCGAGCTGGAGGCCGCCGCGCTGGAGGCCGCCGAACTGGAAGAGAGCGCCGCGCGGGAGAGCGAAGACGAGGACATCCTCGTCCTGGATCTCGACGACGAGGAGCTGTCGGCGGATTTTGCTCCGTCCGGGACCCAGCTGTTGCATGAGGCCGAGTCAGTGCCAGAGCCCGACACGGAGATCGAGATCGATCTCGCCGGTCTGGAGGAGGTTGCGGATGACGAGCCGGAGGTCGCGCCGGCCGAGCCGGCCGCTTTCCCGGCCCTCGACGAGTTGCTGGTCGAGGCCGAGACCCTGGCGAAGTTCGGCCTGGTGGAAAAGGCCGCGGCGCGGCTCGAGGAGGCGCTGACTCTCGATCCCGAGTGCGCCGAGGCGTACGATCGACTGCTCGGCCTCTATCTCGACAGTGGGGAGGTCGACAAGGTCATCGCGGCCGGCCGGGGTCTGGCGAAGATCGCCGCCGAGGGGCAAGCGGTCAGCGCCTGGGAGACGGTGCGCGACCGCTTGCGTGACGAGGGGTACGTCATCGAGGGCGAAACTCTCGAGGCGCCGCCCGCAGCTGTCGCGCCGGAGGTCGATGCGCCGCCGGCGCCGGAGCCGGAGCCTGCGGCGCCGCTCGCCGAGGCTACCGACTGGTTGGAAGAGGAGCCAGCGGAGGAGGGCACCGACGCCCTGTTTCGGGCCGAGGAGGAGTTCTTCGACCTGGCCAGTGAGCTCGAGGACGAACTGCGCCGCGAGGGGGCGCTGGCCGCCGACGAGGAGCTGCTCGAGCCGGCCGACGAGCAGTCGGTGGAGGAGATCGTCGAGGGCTTCAAGCAGGGCATGGCCGAAGCTCTCTCCGAGGAGGACTACGACACCCACTACAATCTCGGCATCGCCTATCGCGAGATGGGTCTGGTGGACGAGGCGATTGGCGAATTCCAGCTGGCGGCGAAGGATCCGCGCTTCCTGGTGGACTGCTGCTCGCTGCTCGCCGCCAGCTTTGTCGACAAGGGCTTCCCGGAGCTGGCGGTCAAGTGGTACCTGCGTGGCCTGGACTCTCCGAGCCTGTCCGAGGATGAGAGTCTCGGCCTGCTCTACGAGCTGGGCAACCTGCACCTGTCCCTGGGCGAGGAGGAGAAGGCGCGCGAGCGCTTCGTCGAGATCTACGGCATCAACTCCAACTACCGTGACATCGTGGCCAAGCTGCAGGAGCTCGATGCCACCGGTCTGGTCTAGCCTGCCCTTCTCACCGATCCTCTACTGAAATGCCGCATCTGCCTGCATCTGCTGCGTTTTGCTCGGTCGGTCATCCTCGTCGTACTGCAAGTACGCCTGCGGTGCCCTCGGTCGCCAAGCCTTGCATTTGCAGACAGCTACGGCATCTCGCTACGAGGCCGGTGAGAAGGGCAGGCTAGCCTGCTTCCGGAGGCACCGGCCGCTGGCGAGGCACGGCGGTGAGAAGGGCAGGCTAGCGGCGTGGAACGGGAGACGCGGATTCTTTGGCTGGTCGTCGCCGGAGTGATTCTGGTGGCGGTTCTCTTCGGCCTGGGCGGCAAGGTGAAGCAGGAGCTGGCCCCCGAGCCCAGGGCGGCCTGGGTGGCGATCGCCGCCGGCGATGATCCGGTGGCGGTCAGCGGTCCGGTAGAACTGGCGGCCGGCGAGCCGTTCACGCTGCACGCAGTGCTCGAGGCCGAGAGCTGGCGGGGCGAGCGGATCTTCTACACCGAGGCTGCAGGACTGCGGCTGGGCGGCGAGGAGATCCCACCGTCGGCCCTGCGCCGGTGGACCGGAGGCGAAGAGGTCCGCGTCCTCTGGTTCACGGTGGAGGGCGGCCCCCCGTTTCTGGAGGTCGCGGAGGTGGGGGATCTGGAACGCCTGCAGTTCCGCGAGTTGTTTCGCGCCGACTGGCCGCAGGCCTGGGCCGTGCCCGGCAGCGTGGAGCCGAGCCGCAGGCGGCTGCTGGGTGGCGATCTCGCCGCCGGGCTGGTCGGTTTTGGAAGCCAGAGGTACCACGTACGTATCGAGTTCTTCGGCCAGACGAAGGCGGTGGTGCCCCGGCTGCGCGTGCGCTCCTGGGGCGCCGCGGAGGTCGGCGGCGAGAGCGAGCGTTTCTCCGCCGTCACGGCGCGATTGGCGGGGCCTCTGGCGACCCCGTCGGCGGTGTTTGGCAAGCCCCAGGTGGAGCTCGCCGAGGGTGCCGACGCGAGCCTGGTGGCCGAGGTGGGCGAGCTCTTGAGTCGCGGACTGGTCTTCTCGCGCCTCTTCCTGCTGCGCGAGCTGCTCGATGGCACGGGCCGGTCCTGGGAGGGGCTGAGCTGGCAGGCGGTGGATCTGGAAGCGGGACCTGAATGGGGCGGCGGCGGTGCGGCCCCGGGTGATCTCATGCGGGTTGGCAAGCGGTTTGTGATCCTGGTGGCCGATGAGGGACGGCGCGGCCGGCTCGACGAAGAGGATCTCGGATTCGACTTCGACAAGGGCGCCGTTTTGCGTCGTCTGGGAGAGGTATTCACCGGCGAAGGCCTCGTGGAGTGGGCGCCGCAGGGCGGCTGATCGCGATGGCCGGTCCACTGTTCGACCCCCCCGCTGGAGAGCGCCCGCCGGCGGATCCGCGCGGCACGCCGCTGGCCGACCGGATGCGGCCGCGGTCCTTCGACGAGGTCCTCGGCCAGGTCGAACTGGTCGTCGTTGACGGCTTGGTGCGGCGTGGGGTGGCCGACGATCGCCTGCCGTCGCTTGTCTTCTGGGGGCCGCCGGGCACCGGTAAGACCACTATCGCGCGCATCCTGGCCGGAGTCATCTCGTTTCGCTTCGTGCCGTTCAGCGCCGTCACCTCGGGCATCAAGGAGGTCAAGCAGGTGATGGCGGACGCCAGCCGCCTGCGCCGGGCGCAGGGTCAGCGGACGCTGCTCTTCGTCGACGAGATGCACCGCTTCAATCGCGCTCAACAGGACGCTTTCCTGCCCTATGTCGAGCGCGGTGACATCGTGCTGATCGGCGCGACCACCGAGAACCCGTCGTTCGAGCTCAACGCCGCCCTGCTGTCGCGCTGCCGGGTGCTGGCGCTGCGCCCGCTGGGCACCGCCGAGCTGGTGGCAATACTGCGCGGCGCGCTCGTCGACGAGGAGCGGGGTCTGGGGCGGCTGGGCGTGAGCTGCCAGCCGGAGGCGTTGGAGGAGCTGGCGCAGCTGGCCTCTGGTGACGCGCGCCGGGCGCTCAACCTGCTCGAGCTGGTGGTCGGGGACAGCCTCGCAGCCGGCTCTACGACGGTCGACGCGGCGGCGGTCGAGCGCGCCGCCCAGGGCAAGACGCTGGTCTACGACAAGAGCGGCGAAGAGCACTTCAATCTGATCTCGGCGCTCCACAAGTCGCTGCGCGAAAGCGACCCCGACGCCGCCGTCTACTGGCTGGCGCGCATGCTCGCCGCCGGCGAGGATCCGCTCTACCTGGCACGGCGCATGGTGCGGTTCGCCAGCGAGGACGTCGGGCTGGCCGACCCGCAGGCGCTGCCGCAGGCACTCGCCGCCTGGGACGCCTATCAGCGGTTGGGCTCGCCGGAGGGCGAGTTGGCGCTGGCCCAGGCGGCTCTGTATCTGGCCCTGGCGCCGAAGAGCAACTCCGCCTACGAGGCCCTGGGCGCGGCTCGCAGGACGGTCGAGGAGAGCCCGGCCGAGCCGGTGCCCGCCGCCCTGCGCAACGCTCCGACCCGGCTGATGCGTGAGCTGGGCTACGGCAAGGGCTACGTCTACGCCCACGACACCGAGGAGGGTGTCGGCGGGCTCGACTGTCTACCCGACGGTCTGCGTGGCCGCCGGTTCTACCGGCCGCACGACACCGGCTACGAAGCCGAGGTGGGCCGGCGGCTGGAGCGATTCCGGGAGCTTCGTAGCCACGCTCAGCGGAAGAGCAGCGCCACGTAGCCGACGTAGGCGAGGAACAGCAGGCCGCCTTCCCAGCGGTTGATGCGCTGGCCCCGCCGAGGATCAGGAGGATGTTGAAGATATTCGAGCCGATCAGGTTGCCGAGCACGATGTCCGAGTGGTGACGCACCGCCGCCACCAGGCTGGCGGCCAGCTCGGGCAGGCTGGTACCGAAGGCGACCATCGTGAGGCCGACGACGCGCTGGCTGACGCCCAGGCTTTGAGCCACGCCGATGGCGCCCGTGACCAGCAGCTTGGCGCCGAGGATCAGCAGGCCGGTGCCAACCAGGACCATCGCCACGCCGCGCCAGAGACCGTGCCGGGTGGACGGCATCGCCGTCTCGAACTCCTCGCTGACGTCACGGCCCTCCTTGCCACGCCTCAGCAGGAAGTAGATGTAGACGACCATGACGGCCAGCAGCAGGGCGCCCTCGACTCGCGTCACGTGATCGTCCCGGACCAGGGCGAAGAGGCCGAGGCTGGCGGCCAGCATCACGGCGGTGTCCGGTCCCATGAAGCGGGCCGAGCTGGTCAGCGGCCAGACCATCGCGGTGATGCCGAGCACCAGACAGAGGTTGGCGATGTTCGAGCCGATGACGTTGCCCATCGCGATCGCCGGCGAGCCGCCGAGCACCGCCGCCAGAGAGGCGGCCAGCTCGGGGCTGGAGGTGCCGCACGAGACGATTGTCAGCCCGATGACCAGTGGGCTCAGCCCGAGGCGTTCTCCCAGTCCGATACCCCCACGGACCAGGCCCTCACCTCCCAGATAGAGCACGCCGACGCCGGCGAGCAGCAGCAAGAGATTCACTCTGAGATTGTATGCGGCGGCCGGCCTGATCTTCTCACCGACCGTCCAGGCGCTGCATCCTCAGGCACCTCGGCCGCCGCGCCACGACGACCGGTGAGTGGGCCAGGTCAGTTGCCGGCTATGGCCCCGTACTGAATCTCGACGGTCACGACCTCCTCGAGCTGCAGGGCGATGATCTGACCGCCAGGGATCTCGGCGTCACGGTCCTTGGCGCTGGCGACGACCGCACCACCGGCGGCGGCGCCGGCGGCGGCGCCGATGATGACGTTCTTGCTGCCGTCACCGCCGAGGATGTGGCCGAGGATGGCGCCGGCCACGGCGCCGGCCACGACCTTCTTCCGGTTCTTGCTCCGGTCGGCGCCGAGCTCCACGAAGGACGCGCGGATGCCGACGGTCTGCTCCGGCGAGACGACGATCTCGGTAAACTCGACACCCAGCGTGGCTGGCCCGCCGCCGCGCCGGTACGGAGATGCCTCCGTGACCCGGCCGATCACCTCGGCGCCGGCGGGGATGACCAGCCTTCCGGCGGCGTCGCGCAGATCGCGCACCAGGCGGGTCGAGAATTTGTCACCCACCCGCGCGGTGTCGCTGCTCAGGGTGTCGAGGGTCTGCACCTCGAGCCGCTCACCGGGGCCCAGCGAGGCCTTGGTCCTGGTCGGCAGCACCGGCGCGCCGGCCTCTGCCGGGACGGCACTCGGCGCGGCATCCGCTGGGTTCGGGCTCTCGCGCCAGGGTTCGTTGAAGTTGCCCTCGTAGCTTCCGGTCGGTGCGGGAAGTGGCTCGGGGGCGGGCTGCTCGGCGACGATCGGCTCTGCCGCGGCGAGCTCTGCCTCGCGTCGGGCGAGTTGCGCCTCCTGTTCGCGCAGCTCCCGTTCCCGTGCCGCCAGCCGGCGTTCGCGCTCCGCCGCCGCGGCGCGGTCGGCGGCCAGTCTCTCCCTTTCGGCTTGTAGCGCCTGCTCGCGGCGCAGCTCTTCCTGCTCTTCGGCCAGTCGGGCCTCGCGCTCGGCCAGCTCCAGCTCGGCGGCGGCGATTGCCGCCTGCCGCTGCTGCTGCTCGGCAGGCGACTCGGCGCCTGCCAGGAGCTCCGGTTCGCCGGCTGTCGGCTCGGGCAGCTCCCCAGAGGACGGTGGAGTAGCGGTCCCGACCGGCTCTGCTTCTTCGGCCTGCCGGCACATGCCGGCCGACAGCAGCAGCAGCGAGAGAGCCGCGACGGGAATCGCGTGCGTGGCGCTACGAAGTGGGTTCGAATGGGTCATGGCCTGGTCTCCATCGTGGGGCGCCGCTTCAGGCGGCCGCCGGTCCTGCTGCGGTCTGTTGCAAGTTACGGGCCCATTCTGCGGCCGGCGGTCCTGGAAGGCGTCTTCCGGCGGTGGATGGTGCGGATGTAACGATTCGAGGACAGTAGCGCCCGCGTCGCCCCACAGATGCCCTGGCGTGGCTGTCGAGCTTACTCACCGCAGGCTGTTCGCCGGCGGCTCGGCCGCCTCCTGCAGGGCCGTGACGACCGTCTCCTTGGTGATCAGCTCGGAGAACAGGTACGGCTCCCGGCCCGGCCGGTAGAGCAGATAGAAGGGGATGCCGTAGCGGCCATGGTCTGCCAGGAACGCGGTGATGGCGTCGTCCCGGTTGGTCCAGTCGGCCTTCATCGCGACGACCTCCAGGCGGTCGAACGCGGCCGCCACCTCCGGGGTCTCGAGCGCCAGGCGCTCGTTGACCTTGCAGGTGAAGCACCAGTCGGCGGTGACGTCGACGAAGACCAGCCGGCCCTCGGCGGCCAGCCCCTCGGCCTCGGCGCGGTCCCAGGCCAGCCAGTCGATCAGGCCGCCGGCGTGCTCAGAGACACCGGCCGGCACCGCGCCGCCGCCGGCCAGCGCCAGCGTCGTCACGGCGGCGGCCAGCACGCCGACGGCCGCCACCTTGCGCCAGACGCCCCGGGTGACATGCGTCCACCAGACGCTCAGCGCCATGGCCAGCACCGTGAGCTGCAGAAACGCCAGCCGCTCGCGGCTGAGTTGCGCCGCCAACACGTAGAAGAGCCACACCGCGGCCGCCGCCAGCAGAAAGCCCATGACTGTCTTGAGGCGGTCCATCCCGGGCCCCGGTCGGGGCACCAGCCGCAGGGCGCCGGGAAAGGCGGCCAGCACGAGATACGGCAGTGCCATGCCGACGGCGATGGCGCTGAAAGCGGCAAAAACGGTTCCTGCCGGCTGGCCGAGCGCAAAGCCCAGCGCCGTACCGAGAAACGGCGCCGAACAGGGAGTAGCCATCAGGGTGGCGAACAGGCCCGAGGCGAGATGACCGGGCAGACCGCGACGGGTGCCGGAATCGGCCCAGGCGGCCAGCCGCCCGGGCATCGGGATCTCGAACAGCCCCCACAGGTTGAGGCAGAAGAGCAGCACGATGAGCGTCAGCAGCGCCACGAAGACCGGCTCCTGGAACTGCACGCCCCAGCCCACGGCCTGACCCGCCGAGCGCGCCGCGATCGCTGCCGCCGCCAGCAGCCAGAACGACAGCACGATGCCTGCGGCGGTCGCCAGCGAGCCGAAGACCACCGGGCGGCGGCCTTCGCCGGCGCTCTTCATAAGCCCGAACAGCTTGAGCGACAGCACCGGCAGGACGCAGGGCATGGCGTTGAGGATCAAGCCGCCAAGAACACCCAGCAGGAGCATCCAGCCAAAGTGCAGGCCGCGACCAGGAGGCTGCGCCCGCGCCTCGGCGGTGGGGCCGCCGAAGGCTGGGTCGTCGATCGGCACACCGCCGGCAGCCAGGGTCAGCTCCAACTCCTGCGTGAGGGTTTCGGGCGGCAGGCAGGATCGGTCGTCGCAGGCCTGGAACGTCAGCCGTGCGATGACCGGCAGGGTACCCTCGAACTCCTCGTCGCCGATTCGCAGGCGGGCGCGGATCGCCACCTGGCCGTCGTAGACCGACAGCGGTTGGTCCTCAAACGAGAAGCGCTGCAGCTCGCCCGGCGGATAGTCGATCCCCTCGAGGCGCCAGGTCGGCGGCAGCTCGAGCTCCAGCGCGGTGGGGATCAGGTAGTCGTAGGACGGCTGGTGACTGTTGACGTGCCAGCCCGCGTCGATCTCGACCAGCGCGACGATCTGGGCCGGAGAGCCGGGATCGTAGGCAGTGCGATCGGCGCGCAGACCGAACGACGCCTTCGGTGCAGGTCGCCCGGCCGCCAGCAAGGCCCCGCCCGCCGCCAGCACCAGGAGCGCCACGATCCAGGGACGCCGGCGAGCCCGGCCGGCCGTCCGGCACGATGCGAGGTCTGGGTTGATGGGCGGCATCCGTGGCTCGCAGGCTAACAGCCCGTGGCGTTCGATTCTACGCCGCCCTGGGCCGTTCGGTTGCGGCCCGGGAGCTCGCGATCGGATATCCTTCGAAGGTCGGTCCGGGTCGGGCTCGGTCCGGGTCGCACGGCTCCTGTCGAGCTAGAATCCATCGACTCCGGCCGAGCTGTCCGGCGGCTGCGGAGGCCAGCGATGAGAGCAGATTCCCTACCCCTCAGACCGATCATCCTGTGCGTGCTGGCACTCGTGGCCGGGGGTTGCCCGCCGCCCGCCGAGGGGCCGCCGACGGCGGCCGAGGCCGAGAGATTCCTCAGCGAGGCCGAGCAGACGCTGCTCGAGCGCTCCAACGAAGAGGCGCGCACCGGCTGGGTGCAGGCGACCTTCATCACCCAGGACACCGACATCCTGTACGCCCAGGCCAACGAGCGCTACATCGGCGCCGCCGTCGACCTGGCCAAGCGCTCCACCCGCTACGCCGGGCTCGAGCTGGCGGAGGACCAGAAACGCAAACTCGAGCGGTTGCGTCTGTCTTTGTCTTTGCCGGCACCCGACGACGCCGAGCTGCGCGGTGAGCTGACCCGTATCGCCGCCGGAATGGATTCGGCCTACGGACGGGGCGAGTACTGCACCGCGGAGGGCGAGTGCCGAGATCTGGGCGAGCTCAGCCGCGTCATGGCCTCGAGCCGCGACCCGGAGGAGCTGCGGGAGGCCTGGACCGGTTGGCGCACGATCTCCCACCCCATGCGACCCCAGTACGAGCGCTTCACCGAGCTGGCCAATCAGGGCGCCCGTGAGCTCGGCTTCGACGATCTGGGTGCGATGTGGCGCTCGCAGTACGACATGCCGCCGGACGAGCTCACCGCCGAGACGGAGCGCCTCTGGCAGCAGGTCCGGCCGCTCTACGAGCAGCTGCACTGTTATGTGCGGGGCCGGTTGGGCGACGTCTATGGCGAGGAGGCCGTGCCGCAGGACGGGCCGATCCCGGCCCATCTGCTGGGCAACATGTGGGCTCAGTCGTGGGGCAATATCTACGATCTGGTGGCGGCGCCGGGCGACGCTCAGGGCGTCGATCTGACCACTCTGCTCGAGAGAGCCGGTGTCGACTCGCGCGGGATAGTGCGCTACGGCGAGCAGTTCTTCACCTCCCTCGGCTTCCCGCCGTTGCCCGAGACCTTCTGGGAACGCTCTCAGTTCGACCAGCCGCAGGACCACGACGCGGTCTGCCACGCCAGCGCCTGGAACATCGACTCCGAGGACGACATCCGCATCAAGATGTGCATCCAGATCAATGCCGAGGATTTCAATGTCGTGCATCACGAGCTGGGGCACAACATCTATCAGCGGGCCTACAACCAGCAGCCCTTCCTGTTCCGTGACGGCGCCAATGGCGCCTTTCACGAGGCGGTGGGCGACGCGGTGGCACTCTCGGTGACGCCCGAGTATCTGGTGCAGATCGGCCTGCTCGACGAGGCGCCGCCGGCCGCGGGAGATCTCGGCCTGCTGCTGCAACAGGCCCTCGACAAGGTGGCGTTCCTGCCGTTCGGCCTGCTGGTCGACAAATGGCGCTGGAACGTCTTTTCGGGCGAGACCCCACCGGAGGAGTACAACGCCGGCTGGTGGGAGCTGCGGCAGCGCTATCAGGGCGTCACGCCGCCGGTGGCGCGCAGCGAGGCGGACTTCGACCCCGGCGCCAAGTACCACGTGCCGGCCAACACCTCCTACACGCGCTACTTCCTGGCCCATATCCTGCAATACCAGTTTCACCGCGCCTTGTGCGCGGCGGCCGGGCGGCAGGGTCCGCTGCATCGCTGCTCGGTGTACGCCGACGCTACGGCCGGTGAACGGCTGCAGGAGATGCTGGCAGTGGGCGCCAGCCGTCCCTGGCCCGACGCCCTCGAGGCGATCACCGGCACACGAGAAATGGACGCCAGCGCGATTCTCGACTACTTTGCGCCGCTCGCCACCTGGCTGGAAGAGCAGAACTGCGCCCGGCAGTGCGGCTGGTAGACGCCGATCCATGACGACATAGGGGTTGCCCCATCCATCGGAGCAACGCATCGAGAAGCTGTCTGGCGGCGGCGGTCTGCTGCCTGCTGACCGTGCCGCTGGCCGCGGCGCCGCTGGATCGGGCGGCGCTCGAGAAGGTCGTGCGCGAGCGCGGTCTGGACCCCGCCCTGCTGATCTGGCCCTGGGAGCCGGGAGCGAACCTGCGCGACTGGCTATCGCGGCAGGCCGTCGGGCGACAACCGGAGGGACGCCTGCAGGTGGCCTTCCAGCAGCTTCTCGCCGCAGACGGGCGGGGGCTCGAGTACGCCCCCGACGTCACCGGTACGGCCGACGAGGTCTTCGCCAGCGGCCGCGCCAACTGCCTCGGCTTTACGCTGCTGTTTGTCGGCATGGCTCGCGAGCTGGACGTGGAGGCCGGCTTTTTCCGCATCCCTCAGATCGAGCGCTACAGCCGCGAGGGTGACCTGATCTATGTCTCGGAGCACATCACGGCCGGCTACGCGACGGCTGGCGGGCAACGTCTGGTGGAGTTCACCCTGGCTCCGGAGGTGGACTACCGCCGGGCGGTGGAGATCACCGAGCTGGCGGCGATGGCGCTGTTCTACTCCAATCGCGGGGCAGAAGCGCTGCGCGACGGCGACCCCCACGAGGCGGTGCGCTGGCTGGAGGTGGCGGTGCGCCTGGAACCGGGCGAGGCATCGGCCTGGACCAACCTGGGCGTGGCCCGCCGCCGGCTCGGTGAGCTGGACGTGGCCGAGGCGGTCTACCGGCGAGCCATCGACCTCGACCCGGGCCATCTGGCTGCCTATATCAACCTGTCGGGCGTCCTGCGGATGCGCGGTGAGAGCAACGCGGCACGCGAGATCGTCCGACTGCTGGACCGCGGCGACAACCGAAATCCCTATGCGTATCTGGCGCTCGGTGACGCCAGCCTGGAAGAAGGCCGGCTCGACGATGCCAGGCGCTACTATCGACGGGCGGTTCGCCTGGCGCGCCGTGATGCCGAGCCACGGGCGGCCATGGGTTTGTGGGCGCTCACCAACGGCGACGAGGGCAGTGCGCGCCGCTGGCTGCGCCGCGCGCGCCGGATCGACCAGCTCGAGGAGCGCACCGTGCG
>CALZJC010000188.1:11322-13330 GCA_945787525.1 Thermoanaerobaculia bacterium
TCCGAGAGAAAGGTTGAGACATGAAAAGACGAGCTTTGACTCTTGTCCTGCTGCTGGCGCTGGTGCCGGCGTCCCTGCTGCTGGCCGGCGCCGAGGGGCGCCTCAAGGGCGTCGTCCAGGACAAGAACGGCAAGCCGATCGTGGGCGCCAAGGTAGTGATGATGGCGCAGGAAGTGAGCGCCACACGCCAGGCGACGACCAAGAAGGGCGGCAAGTTCGTGATGATCGTCGCCGACGCCACTCGCAGCTACATGATCCGCATCGAGGCGGACGGCTACCAGACGATCCAGGAGCCGGTGAAGCTGACCATCGGCGGCCAGGTGGCCAAGACCTGGACCATGCTCGAAGGCGAGACGGTGACGGGTGCCACTGTGGTCGAAGTGCACGGTCCGGGCGCCCGGGTCTACAACGAGGGCGCCAAGGCGTTCAACAACGGCGAGATCGACCTCGCGCTGGCGAAGTTCCGTGAGGCCGGAGAGGTCAATCCCGAGCTGGCCGAGGCGTTCCAGGGCCAGGCGATGATCCTCTGGTCGCGCAAGGAGACCGATGCGGCGCTGGCCGCGGCGGAGAAGGTCGTGGCGCTCGATCCGCAGAACGTCCTTGCCCTGCGGTTGCGCTACGACGCCTTCGTGGAAAAGAACGACGAGCGGGCCGACGAAGCGTTGGACGCGCTGGTCGCAGCCGACCCGACGCCGAGCACGGCCAGGCGGGTCTTCAACGTCGGCGTCAAGGCGGTGCGGTCCAATGAGGTCGACGAGGCGATCGCGCGGTTCGAGAAGACGATCGAGATCGACCCCACCCTCGACCAGGCCCACCAGATTCTCGGCCAGCTCTACAACTCGAAGAAGGAGTACGACAAGGCGATCGCCAGCGCCCAGAGGGTGCTCGAGCTGGCGCCGGGAAGCCCGGAGGCCCATTCGATTCTCTATGAGGCCTACAGGGCGACCGGCGAAACCGCGAAGGCCGAGGCCTCCTGGGCGATCCTCAAGGAGTCCAAGCCGGAGGATCTGGCGAGGGCGCTCTACGAAGAGGGCCAGTCGCTGTTCCACGCCGGCAGGATCGACGAGGCGACGGAGAAGCTCGAACAGGCACTGGCGGCGTATCCGGATCACCCGACGGCCAATTACACTCTGGGGCTGTGCTATCTCAACACCGGCGATCCGCGCGCCAAGGAGCACTTGCAGAGATTTCTCGAGCTGGCCCCGGACCACCCGGAGGCCGGCTCGGCGCGGGAGATGGTGTCGTTTCTGCCGTGAGCTCTGGCCCCGGCGGTCGGCGCTCACTGCCTGAGGAGACGCTCAGTCCGGAGGTTCTGGCGGAGCTCCGTACGGTCGGTGGCGATCAGCTCGTACGCGAGCTGATGGCTGTCTTCGTCGCGCATACGCCGGATCGGCTGCGCTCGGCGGAGCAGTCGCTCGCGGCCGGTGATCTCGAGGGGACGGCGGCCGCGGTGCACTCGCTGCGGTCCGCCGCCGGGACCGTTGGCGCCCACCGCCTCGTCGAGCTGGCGGGGCGGCTGGAGCGCGCGGCTCGCGGTGAGGTCGCCGGCGCGCTGGCCGCGGGACTGGACGAGCTGCGGCGCGAGGTCGACGTCGTGCTGGCGGAGGCGCGCCGGCTAGCCTGAACTTCTCGCCGATCGCCGGAGCGAAACGTCTAGGGGGACAGGAAGCTGTAGCCGACGCCGCGCTCGGTGACGACGTAGTGCGGGCGGCCCGGCGAGCGCTCTATCTTCTGGCGCAGCCGGTGCACGTGCACCCGCAGGGTGTTCTCGTCGGCCTCTTCGCCAGGCCACAGGCGGGCCAGGATGTGCTCGGTGGGCACGGTCTCGCCGGCCTGGCTCATCAGGATGTAGAGCAGCTTGGTCTCGGTGGGCGTCAGCGCGAGCGGCCGGCCGTTGATGATCGCCTTTTGTCGTACGAAGTCGACCGACAGATTCTCGTCGATGACGATCATGGCTTGCATCGTGTACGAGAAGTCGCCGATTCGCTTGAGGATGCGCCCGACTCTG
>CALZJC010000189.1:0-5091 GCA_945787525.1 Thermoanaerobaculia bacterium
TCCTGGTCTCGGTCGCTGCCAGCCAGATTCTGAGTCGCTGGATGCGGCTGCCGAACCCGCTGAACGCCCACTCGAGCTGCGCCGTTTCTCCCGCGCGGATCGCTCCCGGACTGAGATGCACCCTGGGCCGAGGATTGAGCAGTGCCAGGATCGAGTAAGGGATGCTGAAGAGCAGAAGCAGGCCGATAACAACGAACGGCGTCAGGATGATGGTGGAGAACCAATCCGGGTTGCCCGCTCTCCACTGCTGGGCGATCTGCCAGACGAAGATCGAGATGAACCCGTTCCAGAAAAGCATCACCGTGAGCGCGCAGCCCAGCTTTCCGACGGCGCCCATGGCTGGTTCGAGGATGATCGGCCCCGAGCCTGGCTCGTCGGCGGGTTCGGGAGAGCTCCAGGCGGGGGCATAGGAGTCGCCGGGGTCCGTCGGCGCCGCCCAGGAGGGGCGTGCCGCGTCCTTCTTGGCGTTCCGCAGAGTTTCGATCGTAAAGACGAGCCCGCCGAGACCGATCAGGGTGAAGATCAGCGGCACCAACCCGAAGAGGTAATCGCCCGTGAATCCTCGTTCGATAACCGCTTCGAACGGGTCATCCCGGTTGACGTAGCAGACCGTGCTGGAACCCGGGGATAGCGACTCGACGATCCTGGCCTTGCGGTCATAGCCGCTGGATGAGCCGCCCATGAACTGATAGCGGTTCGATCGGTACTCGCGGCCGTCGATCTCATAGAGGAACAGGGCGTCGACGCTGTAGGTGGCGCCATCGTCGCCCGGGTGTGTCCGGACCTTGCTCGAGACCACCTCGCACGACATCTCCGTCCACGACCGGGCCTCGACGACCTGCAGCGCCGGCCGGATGAAGAAGGGGATCAGGAACCCCGCTCCGAAGAGAAAGAAGACGCCGAAGAAGACAATCATCAACCCGGCTGCGATGCCGGCCTTCGCCTTTTTCGGGAACCGGTCTCGGCTGGACTGCTCCGCCGCGTCCGTTCGGGACCGCACGCCGTGAATCAGCCAGAGCGCGCCCACGCCGACGGCGACGAACAGCAGGGGCACCAGAATCCAGAAGCCCTGCCAGAGATCGGAACGGCGCAGATACGACCTGCCGGGGTCGTCCGGATCGACCCAGCACCGCAGCTCGCTGCCCGGCAGGTAGCGGCTGGCCAGCGCCTCGGCCTCCGAGAGCTCCTCCGAGCCGCTGTAGTCGTGGCTGTAGGCGTCACCGAGATACGACTTGCCACGGTGGCGGTGGCGGTAGGAGACCTGAAACTCGAAGTCGCCGTAGTCGGGGCGTGGCACGACCTCCGACGATTCGATCGTGCAGGTCGACTCCGTCCAGAACCAGGTGTCCAGCCCCTGTAGCCAGTCGGCGGCTACCGCGACCGTTGCCACGAGGCCGACCGCGGCGAACAGACCGAGCAGAACGGCCTGCACAACCCGGGCCGCGCGCATGGGAGCTAGGAGCCCTCGCTCAAGGCCTGTCCTCGGCGGTCGCTGGTGCGATGGGCGACTCGATGCCCGGCTGCAGCAGCGGCTTGCCGTACTCCTCCTTGGCGGCGCGCACGATCTCGCGTACGTCGGCCAGCAGCGCCGGTGCGTCGTAGATGACGCCGTCCTTGATCGTGTAGCGCACGCCGCCGACCCGCACCGGGTTGTTCTCCTCGTCCAGCTTGATGGCGCCGGTGCCGTAGAGCACCTTGAGGTTGGCCAGCGGGTTCTCGGACACCACCACCAGGTCGGCCAGCTTGCCGGGCTCGACGGTGCCGATGTCGCCTTCCAGGCCCAGCGCCTCGGCGCCGTACAGGGTCGCCGAGCGGATCACCTCGAGCGGGTGGAAGCCGGCCTCGCGCAGCAGCTCCAGCTCGCGCACGTAGCCGAAGCCGTAGATGCGGTAGATGTAGCCGGCGTCCGAGCCGGTGGTCACTCGGCCGCCGCGGTTCTTGAACTCGTCCAGGAACGCCATCCAGAGCCGGAAGTTCTCCTTCCAGGCGACTTCGTCCTCGGTGGTCCAGTAGAACCAGTAGGAGCCGTGCGAGTCGCGGTTGGGGCGGAACCACTCCCACAGCGACGGCAGGGTGTACTGGTCGTGCCACTCCTCGCGCCGGGCGCGCATCAGGTCGCGACTGGCCTCGTAGATGGTCATCGTCGGGTCGATGGTGAGGTCGAGCGCCAGCAGCTCGTCCATCACCTGGTTCCAGCGCTCGCTGCCGGGTGACGCCGCCTGACGCCAGAGGCGGCCCGCCTCGCCGAAGCGGTGCTGCTCGTTGTAGTAGTTGTAGTCGACCGGGTAGTCCTGCACGCTGCGGTCGTCGAACAACGCCTCGGGCAGGCCGTACCAGTGCTCCATCGAAGTCAGACCCCAGCGGGCCGTGTCCAGGACGCCCACCCGGGTGACCGCCAGCTGGGCGTGGTGGCAGGCGGTGCGCAGACCCTGTTCGCCGGCCTCGTCGAGCGCCGCCTGCAGGATGTCGGGCCGGTGGCCGAAAAACTTGATGCCGTCGGCGCCATCCCTGGCGATGCCGCGCACCCACTCACGTGCCTGGCCGGGTTCGGTGAACGGCTCTTCACGACCCTGGCCGAAGACCGGGTAAGCCTCGATGCGCGGCGCGGTGATCTGGTTGGCGGCGCTCCTGCGCTTGTGCTCCAGCACCCAGTCGAGGCCGTTGCCGGCGGACGGGTCGCGGATGGTGGTGATGCCGTGACCCAGCCAGAGCTTGAAGACGTACTCCGCCGGCGTGCCCTGCTCGACGCCGCCGATGTGGCCATGCATGTCGACGAAGCCGGGCAGCACGTACATGCCCTGGATGTCCAGCTCGCGGTCGTCGGGCCGGGCCTCGGGCCGTTTTTCAGGATCGATCGGCAGCCCCGGGGCGCCGACGCCCTCGATCTCGACGATGCGGTTGTCCGCGATGACGATGTCCACCGGACCACGCGGTGGCGCCCCGGTGCCGTCGACGAGGATTGCGCCACGCAGGATGAGCCGGTCGAAAGGCCCTTCGCCCTCGCTGCGATCGGGCGCCGCTGGGATCGACTTGGGTTTCTCCTGGGTCTCGGGCGGCTCCTGGGCGCCAAGGCCCGCGAACGACGCGGCGAGCAGCAACAGGGTCGAGAGGTGCGGACTGGCGGAGCGGCGCATGCGGATCTCCTGGTCGAGAACGGTCAGGCTGTTCTATCACCGCGGCTGCGATCCTGCACCCGGAGCAGGGTCTTTGCCGTACAATCCGCCTCCGGGGGTCGGAATCAGGATGCCGGTGAAAACGCTGTTCAGCGAACGGGACCTGGAAGCCGTGCGACAGGCGGTAGCCGCCGTCGAGGGCCAGACCTCCGGCGAGATCGTGCCGTTTGTGGTGGACGCCAGCGACGCGTACGAGGGCGCGTCGTGGAAGGGCGCCGCGCTCGGTGCCCTCGGCGCTGCGGTCCTCGCCGCGGTGGCTCACACGCTTGCCGGGATGTGGGGTGGGGGAGCGCTGTGGATCAGCCTGCCGGCGGCCGCCGGCGGTGCGCTGGGCTTCCTGCTCGCCGCCTTCGTGCCCGCCGTCAGACGGGCCCTGATCGCCGCCGATGTGCTCGATCGCCGGGTGCGTCGACGCGCCGCGGTCGCTTTCGTCGAAGAGGAGGTCTTCAACACCGCGGACAGGACCGGTGTGCTGCTGTTGCTGTCACTCTTCGAGCACCGGGTGGTGGTGCTGGGTGATGCCGGCATCAACGCCAGAGTGGGACAGGAGGAGTGGGTCGCAATCACCGACGCCATCGCCGCCGGCATTCGCGAAGGCCGCCCCGGCGAGGCGTTGGTCGAGGGCATTGCCGCCTGCGGTCGGCTGCTGTCCCGGCGCGGCGTCGAGATCCAGCCCGGAGATCGCAACGAGCTGCGCGACGATCTGCGGAGGCGCGACCGGTGAGTACGGCCGCCCGGATCCGTTCGGTTTTCCTGATCGCTGTGCTCGGGCTGCTCGGGGCGTCTCACGCGGCGGGTCGCGAAGTGCCGTTCTTGAGTGGCCGGGTCAACGACACTGCCGACCTCATACCAGCCGACACCGAGCAGCGTATCGACGAGAAGCTGGCCGCCCTCGAGGAGGCCACCGGCGCCCAGGTGGCGGTGCTGACGATCGCCAGCCTCGAGGGCGAGGTGCTCGAGGAGTATTCGCTCAAGGTGGCCGAGACCTGGCAGCTCGGCCGCGCCGAGCAGGATGACGGTCTTCTGATGCTCATCGCCCGCGACGATCGCAAGATGCGCCTCGAGGTGGGCTACGGCCTCGAGGGCAACCTGACCGACGCCCAGGCCGGCCGCATCCTCAACAACATCCTGCGGCCGGCGTTCCGTGATGGAGACTTCGGTGGCGGTATCGAGGCCGGCGTCGACGCGGTCATCGGCACGCTCCAGGGTGAGGACGTCATCCCGCCCGACCCCAAACCGTCGCGGGCCAACGACATCTCCGACGCGCCGATCGTCTTCAAGTTCCTCTTCCTGAGCATCTTCCTGCTGGTGGTGGGCTCGTTCAGGTTGTGGGCTCGTTCAGCATGATCGCGCTGTTCGGCTCCGGCTGCCAGGGTTGGTTCTTGTGGCTGTTCCTGACGCCGTTCTGGAGCCTCTTTCCGATGGTGATCCACCCTTCGGTCGGCGCCGTCTTGGGTATCGTCTGGTTCGTTGGCTGCCCGGTTGTCAAGCTGCTGCTTGGCAAGACCGCCTTCGGCAAACGCTTCCTCGACGCCCATCCGAACCTCACTACGTTTGGCAGCTCGGGCGGTGGGGGATGGAGCAGCGGCCGCAGTAGTGGCGGCTTCTCTGGCGGCTTCTCCGGCGGCGGTGGCAGCTTCGGTGGCGGCGGCGCCTCGAGCAGCTGGTGACGGTGGAGAATGCTCGAGCCTTCAGCGTGCCCGGCTGGAGGGGCTTGTTTCGATTGAATGTCTGAGCCATGCGGCGCCTGACGGTGCCTCTAACCACGCATTCAGGAGGGAGCAATGGAGAACAAGTTCAAGAAATTGACCTTGCACAAGTCCGAAAAAGCCGATGAAACCTGGGTCAACCTGGATCATGTCGTAGCCGTCACGCCAGACCCGGAAGAGCGTTTCATGGTGGTCGTTCTCGACACCCT
>CALZJC010000189.1:5111-12398 GCA_945787525.1 Thermoanaerobaculia bacterium
CGATCTTGGCGGTTTCAGTTGGGGTCCGAAGATCTACCGGGCAACTTACGAGAGTGGCCGGGAGCTCCTGGGAGCCTGACCGGCTACCCTTGGGTCCCTGCCGACCCGAGCTCCTCGACTTCGAGATCTCCATGCCCAGGTTCACCTGCAAGGTCTGCGACGTCGAGTTCCAGGTGCCGCAAGCGGCCCTGGACAAGTTCCCGGGCTGGCAGCCCGGCTACTGTCGCGAGCACTCACCCAACAAGAAGAAACGGGCGTCGGGTGCCGCCACGAAGTCCAAGCGGCGGGCCGCGAAGCGCCGTTCCACCCCGACGCGGACCGAGGAGAACCTGACGCTGGCGGAGGTCCTGGCCAGATACACCGAGGGCCCCGAATCGGGAGTCTTCACCGACGGCAGCGCCAAGCCCAACCCCGGTCCCGGTGGATGGGGCATGGTCTGGGTCGAACGCGGCGAGATCGTCTCTCAACGCCACGGCCACGAGGCGCGTACCACCAACAACCGGATGGAGCTGACGGCGCTGATCGAGGCCTACCGGGCACTGCCGGAAGACGCCGAGGTCACGGTCCATTCCGATAGCCGCCTGTGCATCGACACCATCACCAAGTGGGCGACTGGTTGGGAGCGCAGAGGCTGGAAGCGCAAGGGCGACCCGCTCAAGAACCTGGACCTGGTGAAGCCGCTTCTGGCCCTCTACCGAGCCCATCCGAACTGCAAGTTGGTCTGGATCGCGGCCCACTCCGGGGACCGCTGGAACGAGTACGCCGACTCACTGGCGACCGTTTGGATGCGGCCCTCGCCCTGAAGCGAGTGCTCCGCCCCTCCGAGAACCGCGCTGGCTCAGGCTGCCGCGGGCGCGTCGCGTGCCTGCCAGGCCTCGCACTTGAGAAACGCTCCGACTACCTGGGGGTCGAACTGCGTGCCAGCTCCCTCGGTGATCATCTGGATTACCAGCGGGTGGTCGACGGGATCCCGATACGGGCGGGGCGAGCGCAGGGCATCGTAGATATCCACCACGGCGAGAATCCGAGCCAGGAAGCTGATCTGCTCGCCCGCTCGTCCCTCTGGATAGCCTTTGCCGTTGAACCACTCGTGATGCTGCAGGACGAGCGGTAGCAGGTCCCTCAGCTGGATGATCGGCTCGAGGATGCGGGCTCCTATCCTGACGTGGCCACGAACGATCTCCATCTCGGCATCGGTCAGTCGCCCCGGCTTATCGAGGATCGTCGACGTCACCCCGATCTTTCCGAGGTCGTGCAGCAGGCTTCCTCGATGCAGGATGTCGAGATCCTCATCCGACAGGCCCATCTCGCGTCCCAGCGCCACTGCCATTCTGGCGACCCGTTCGGAATGGCCGGCGGTCCAGTGGGATTTCGCGTCGATGCTGCGGGCCAGGGCGGTGAGGGCGCCCCAGCTGAGCTCCTCGAGCTGACTCAGCAGCTCGGCATTCGAGAAGGCGACTGCCACCTGATCGGCCAGCTGGCGTGCTCGTTCCAGATCTTCCTGCTCGGAGGTGACGCCGGGCGGAAAGCTCGCCGCGATCAGCCCAGCGACCCGATCTTCGACGCAGATGGGAAGAACGACCACGGATCCGATCGTTGTGTGATCTTGGTGTCGCAGGAGGGCTGCTAGACCAGACGTTGAATCGAGCCTCAGCATCCGCGGGTTGTCGTGCAGAGACTGCAGCTCGTGATCAGCGAGCTCGACCAACTCGGTCACGACTCCGTCATCGGATTCGGCGCTTCGCAGATAGACACGAGCGGAAGTCGATGAGTGCTCCTGAAGCAGAGCGACGCTGAGGGCCTCGCATGGAACCAGGTGGTCGAAGTCGGCGAGGACCAATCGGACAATCTCTTCCCTGTCGAGCGCCGCAAGAACCGCTTGCACGATCTCGTTCGTCGAGCGCAGCGCATCGAATTGCTTGGCCAGCCTCTCGGCCATGGAGTTGAAGTCCCCGGCGAGTTGCTCGAACTCATCCCCACTGTCGACCTCGACGCGAGCGGAGAAATCGCGCGCTGCGATTCGCTTTGTCCCGGACTGCAGCCGTTCGAGGGGGACCAGTCGCCTGCGAATCTGACCGATACTGAGTAGGAGCACTAGCCCCAGCGAGGCGACGATGATCGGCGGGAAAGAACGCCTGAAGTCGGCCAACGGGCTGAGCAGGTAGCTCTTTTCCTGGCTCACCGCTACCGTCAGTCCGTCGATGTCGAACTGGACTCGCAGGTTGGCGGTACGGTAGCTCGTCAGGAACTCCGCGTCCTCCTGGCTCCACGTGAGCTCGCCGAGTGCATCCGGGCTTTCGGCGAGAAGGCTCTGCAGAACCTCCGAAGACGTGGTGCAGAAGAGCACTGCCGTCCGCGCGGCATTCAGAACGCACAGCTCGGAGGCTGGCGGTAGGTTGTTCTCGAGCTGTGGGCCCCACCAAACAAAGAGCGGGTTGATCTCGGCCCACAGCGTACTCTGCGGCGACTCCGGATCTCCGACGGCAAGACCAAGGAAGCCCCGCATCGGGGCCTCGCGAGTGAATCGTAAAGCCAAGGGGGTGTGAGCCGGGTCGAGAAGCCCTGGCTCGTCGAAGATGGGGTCGGCATTCGCAGCCGAGCCGCCCGCGGCGTGTTGTGTCTCGCCCGGGCTGGGCAGGAGGGTGAGACCCAGGAAGCGATCTCGCACCCCATCTTCCTCCAGGTCTATCAGTCGAGTTGGGTCACCCGAAGAGGCCGCAGTCACTTGCTCGGCCGCCACCTGCAGCTCCAGGCCGAGCAGCTCGAGGCGCTCGACCACGGACATGACCTGGGTTTTGGCCAATCGTTCCAGCCGGTTGGCACTCTGCTCCTGCAGCTCGCGGCTGACCGAGTGAAAGGAGACGAGGCTCAGGATTCCGATCGGTAGGAGTGCACAGAGCACAAAGAGCAGAAAGAGCCGCTGCCCGACCCTACTGCGCAGAATTGTGAAGTCGAGTTTCAAATCCAGATAAAGCCGATCAGAAATTCGACGCGATGCCGATGTAGCCTCCGTTGTTGGCTCGGATGATGTCGTCCCAGCTTACTTTCGGCCTCAGCGGCGGTCGGCTCTCGCCATCGGGTCCAGAACTGTAGAGGTCGAAGTCGGAGTTGAGCGGCACCAGAAAGCGGTCCTTGCGGAACTTGCCCTTCCAACCCGGACTCTTCGGTGTCAGGTACTGATACTCCTTGCCCCAGGGGTCCGGGGGCACCGGGGTCTCGAGCTCGGCGAGGGACTCGGGAAAGCCGCCGTTCTCATCGAAGAAGCGGTTCACCTGCGCTTGGATCAAGTCGATCTCGAGAATGGCGTTATCTATCTTCAAGCGTTGCAGCGTCTGCAGGTAGGCCGGCACCGCCCAGACGCTCATGGCGCCGATGATCAGTGCGGCGATCATCACCTCCACCACGGTGAAGCCGTGCCGCCGCCTGACTCTCGACCGGGTCCTCATTGCTGACACAGAGCCGCCCTACTGCGGCTGTACCGCCTCACGGCGTCGCCAGGTGACGTTCGGTCGGTTTTTGAGGCGAAGGGACCTTGCCGAGGGATCGTAGAGCACGTGCAGCCTGGCCTGGTTGGTGTAGGAGTCCTCGTAGACGACGGTGTAGGCGATGCCGGAGTCCGCCTCCCCTCTGGTCGAGCCGATGACGGTGTAGGTGTCCGCCACGCCTTCGCCTGCGCCGAACCGGACGACGTCCTGGCGAATCTCCAGAATGCGGCCTCGATATCCGCCCTGCTCGGTCTCCCAGATTCCGATCAGATCCCGAGGCACCTCGGAGAGCTTCTCTCCGCAGCTGACCGCGGCGATAATGAGGGCTGCGATTGCCCACACTGTAAGGTGACGATCTGGCGCGGCTTGCATGTCCTTGTCCAGCTTGGCGTGCCTCGCGGCTACTCCTCTGCCTCCTCCAGCTTGGCGATCTCGATGTAGTCGCTGACCGCCAGCTCGATGAAGGGAGCCACGATCTGGGGGTCGAACTGATCGGGCGATGAGTCGCGCAAGCGGCGCAGCGCCTCCTCGATGCCGAGGCCCTTGCGGTAGCTGCGGCTCGACAGCATGGCGTCGAAGGCGTCGACCACGCAGACGATGCGCGCCCCGAGCGGGATCTGATCTCCCTTGAGCCCCGCCGGGTAGCCCTTGCCGTCCATGCGCTCGTGGTGGTGGAGGACCACGAGGCTGACGCTCTCGAGGCCCGGCACCGCGCGCAGGATGGCCCAGCCGTACTCCGGGTGCTTCTTGATCTGCTCGAACTCCTCGGCGCTCAGCCTGCCGGGCTTGAACAGGATCTCGTCCGAGACTCCCACCTTGCCGACATCGTGCAGCATCGAGGCGTACTCGATGTCCCGGAGCTCTTCCTCGCCGAGGCCCAGCTCCTCACCGACCCGTACCGCCCACTCCGCCAGCCGAGTGGCGTGCATGCCGGTCTTGAGGTCTTTCAGGTCGAGCAGCAGCGTCAAGGCGCAGACCGCGCCGGCCTGGGTCTGGCGCAGCGACTGCTCGAGCTGTTTGATGCGCAGCTCCGGTAGCGGCGCCTTCTTGACGCTGCGCTGCCGCGGCGGTCGGAAGCGGAGGTTCTGCAGGACGCTCGAAGCCATGCTCGATTCCCTGGGGGGGCCGGTTCAGCGGCCTGCGCGGCAGCCGATGCTCGGGGGTTCCTTAGAGGCATTGTAGCGTCGATGGTCGCGGCTCGGAAGCGGGCCGAGCCGATCGAGCCAGTCGCACCGCTCTCGGCTGGCCGTGTGCACGATCAGCTCTCTCTCTCCGAGTCTCTTGACTCCGAGATCTGGAAACACCCGGAGACTGCAATGGCCCGTCGCCGATGTCGCCCCGTGCGGCCGCGGCCGAGGGATCAGCTGGCTGCGGGCGGGCACGTCGAGGCGCGGACCGGCCTCAGTTGGGCCGGTGGCTCCAGAGGTAGCGCTGGTCGGCCGGCCGCGAACCACTCCACTCGTAGCCGTCGGGCTCGACGGCTCTGGCCTCCTCCTGCGGCTCCTCGGCCGCCGGATCGGCCTGCGACGGGGCTGGCACGATCTCCGGAGAAGAAGCCTCGGCGCCCGACACGGGGTGCATCTCGGCCGGATCGGTGCGGCTGTCGTCGGAGTAGGCCGGGCCGCTGCCGGTGGCGGCAAGCACCACGAGAGCCGCAGCGCCCAGGACCACCAGGAAGGCCAGCTTGTCGATTCCGTTCTTGCGCATCATCGAGTCCTCCGGTCCGCGTATCCCCGACCCGTACTTGAGCAAGAGGCGTACCGGACTTTCTGGCGGATCGGGTGACTACCGGATGCGGTCGTAGGCGCCCGAAGTCACATTCGACACGCGACTTAAGTGGTTTGTTTGAAGCTGCTTAGAGCTTGGTCGGGTGTCCCCTTGGCGCCGGCCCGAAGGTGGGTGGAGAGGGCCGGGAGCTCGCCGGTCTGTAAGAAACGGCGGAAGATTGACGGAATGCGAAAAAAACGGTGGGTCTGACGGGGTCGCCAGGCATCGGGCAGCCCCACCTCGTCGCCCGGCTGCTCGGTTCCAAAGGACCCTGTAACGATCGGCCGGCCGACTTGACTGAACAGGTGGAGAGAGAACCCCGGGGCGCCCATTCTGTCTTCAAAGGAGCTGCCCGGCATGTCGTCAGCGAGCAGATGGTGCAAGAAGCGATCAGACGTTGTCAGAGACCCTGGCGGCCCCTGCGGCCCGTTGCCGCGTGGGATCGTTCGTGCTAGAAGGCCTTGGGGGTCGGTCCCGAGCCAGAACGCCCGTGACCGAGGACAAGCAGAAAGAACAAAGCCGGAAGACCGACGCTGCGCCACCGCGCAAGCGCGACGGCGCCCTTGTCGAGCGACTGCGTGAGGGAGACCAGCGGGCGTTCCTAAAGCTCTTTCGGGAGTGGCATCCATCAATGGTCCGAGTAGCTCTCAACTACGTCCGCGGACGGTCCGTAGCGGAAGAGGTGGCCCAGGAGACATGGCTCCACTTCATGCAGCAGCTCGGCCGCTTCGGTGGCCGCAGCTCGCTCAAGACCTGGACCTTCCGCATTCTCGTGAATCGAGCCATAAACCGCGGCAAGCGGGAGCACCGGGCCACCACCCTGGTGAAAGATGCCCTGGCTTCACGGGCACCTACCGGCCACCCGGACAGCAACCACCAACGGGGTGGCGGCGCCCTCGCCGGATCGACCTGGGCCTCCGGAGGGAACACACTCCGCAGCCCAGAACAGACCCTCCTCGACGCGGAGACCCGCGCCCGCCTCGAGGAAGCCATCCGAAGCCTGCCGGAGAAACAGAAACTGGTCCTGACCCTGCGAGACGTACAGGGGTGGAGATCCGTGGATGTCTGTGAGCTTCTCGAGATCAGCGCGGAGAACCAGCGAGTGATCCTTCACCGGGCGCGGGTGCAAGTGCGGGATGAACTCAGGGCCTACATCAGGCGAGATTGAGACGTTGTGAGCATGCAATCAGGAACACACTCGTGCGAACGTACTCTCGAGGTTGCTAGTGACTATTTGGACGGGTGCCTCAGTGACCAGCAGCGATCTGCCATTGAAGCGCATCTTGGCGCTTGCGCTGATTGCCACCGGTCTGTGGCTGAGCTCAGGGTGACCCTTGCACTGCTGTCCGAACTTCGTGAGCCTTCGGTTTTGGCGGGCAGCGAGGCGAGTGCTCTTCGTGCCTATAACAATTACTTTCCCGAACCTGACGTACCTGATGACCTTGCCGACTGGACCTCGGTCAAGCGGATCTGGGGAGAGCTTGTCGAATTGCCTCTTCGTGAGCAAAGGCTGGCGATCAGAGAGAGGGGTCTCTACCTTGACCCGTTCCTGTGTGACTGGTTGGTGACCAGGGCGAAGAGGGTCAGTTCCATCAATCCGAATAGTGCGGTATCAATAGCCGAAGTGGCTCTTGAGATTGCCCGCCAAAGGGAAGCTAGGTTCGGAGAATCCAGAAGACTGATTCTGGCTCTTGATGCTCTGGCTTGGTGCCTGGTGACACTGAGGGAGTTCCCACCTGCTGCTGCCGTCCTTCGAGAACTGGGCGATCTGTGTGATGCGGTTGACGTTGGGTCTGAAGAGAAGGCCGGGTACTTGGCCACAAAAGGGGTCTATTACTCAGAGATCGGTCAGTTCAGGGAGGCCGAGGCCTGCCTGGCTCAGGCCTTGGAATTCCGGCGAAAAAGCGGACGTCGCAGGGCCGTAGTCTGTGAACTCGTCAACCTGGCGGGTGCGATGCTATGTGGAGGGGAGAGTGGCAAGGCTCTGGAACTCTTCCGAGAAGCCGCGAGTTTGACAAACGTAGAGCAAGACCCT
>CALZJC010000190.1 GCA_945787525.1 Thermoanaerobaculia bacterium
ACCGAGGTGAACTCGGGCGGCGAGGGGAGTGCGCCCGGAGGGGAGCCGAATCCGAGACCGCGACAGCGGCTGAATCGACCGAAGAAGCTGCTCGCGGCGGTCGCCAGGGTGTCAGGGTCGAGCCGGTAGACCATGTGCTGTCCGCGACGCTCGCATCGCACCAACCGCGCCTCGCGCAGGACCTGGAGATGGCGCGAAATCGTCGGTTGGGTCAGGTTGAAACGGCGCACGATCTCGGTGACGTTGCGCTCGCGGCGCTCCAGCAGCGCCAGGATCTCGCGTCTCGTATGGTCGGACAGGGCCTTGAAGAAGGGTCCCAACTCTGGGTCGTGGGTCGGAGGTCGGGTGACTGGCCTGGCCGTTTCTCTCATCTTCGTCGCTCCTTCCCCATGGCATAGGGCAAGGGCTGTGCCAGCCGGTTTTCTCGGGCGAGCCTTCGGATCCGTCTTCTCTAACTTATTGATTCGTAGATAGATGCAAAGATCTCGATCTGTCTCCGGACTGACTCAATATGGCTGCCGCAAGAGTGTGGCCGAGGAAATCAGTGAAAAACGGAGCGAAATTATGGCGGATAGGCCCGCCGCCGCTCCCCATGGGGAGTGTGCGGCGGGCCCTTGCCGGCTAGCCGCCGGCGGCCTGGAACCGCTTGGCCACTGCGGGCCAGCTGACCACGTTCCACCAGGCCTTGATGTAGTCCGGTCGCCGATTCTGGTAGTGCAGGTAGTAGGCGTGCTCCCAGACGTCGAGACCGAGGATCGGTGTTTTGCCCTCCATCAAGGGACTGTCCTGGTTGGGTCGGGCGATGACCTCGAGTCGCCCTTCGGCGGCCACCAGCCAGCCCCAGCCGGAGCCGAACTGGCCGGCTGCCGCGGCGCTGAACCGTTCGCGGAAGTCACCGACGGAGCCGAAGTCGCGGGTCAGCGCGGCGGCCAGGTCGCCCTCGGGCTCGCCGCCGCCGTCGGGACCCATGATCGACCAGAAGAGGCCGTGGTTGGCGTGGCCACCGCCGTGGTTGCGCACCGCGCCGCGAATCTCGTCCGCGACGCCATCGATACCGCGCAACAGATCCTCTACCGACATGGCCTCCAGGTCGGAGTGACCCTCGAGGGCCTTGTTGAGGTTGGTCACGTAGGCCTGGTGATGTTTGCCCCAGTGGATCTCCATGGTGCGCGCGTCGATATGGGGCTCGAGGGCGTCGAGGGCGTAGGGAAGGTCTGCTTTCTGGTGCATCCTGGCTCCTTTCTGAGCTCGTAGCGGAGTTGCTGTCCGGGAGGGGGATTCTGCCACGATCGGCGGCACGGTCCAATATGGCGGTGATCGCGGCGCCGGGTGAGCGGGCGGCGCTCGCCGGGCACGAGGCGAATTGTCCTTGCGTCCGCGCTCGATCGGGTGGCATACTCTGGTCCCCGGCGGCGGGGAGGTTAGCTCAGCGGTAGAGCACCTGTCTTACACGCAGGGGGTCGTGGGTTCGAATCCCGCACCTCCCACCAGAGTCAGCTTTCGCGCCGCCACCGCGGGGTCCGGTTTGCGGGTCCCAATGCGGGGTCGTAGTTCAGCTGGTTAGAACGCCGGCCTGTCACGCCGGAGGCCGCGGGTTCGAGTCCCGTCGACCCCGCCATCCGTGACCCGGATGGCCGTGAGCTCAACGAAAGGCAACCCAGTCCCATGCGCGACAAGATCAAGCTGGTCTCTTCCGCCGGCACCGGATACTTCTACACCACGACGAAGAACAAGCGGCTGACCACCGAGAAGCTGCGCCTGAAGAAGTACGACCCGGTGGTCCGCAAGCACGTCGAGTTCGTCGAAGACAAGATGCGCTAGGGCCTCCTCCCGTCCCGCGACGGCAAGGACGGCAGGCTCGTGGCGTGTGATAGCTTTTCGGCGCCCACCGTCGGGCAGGGTCGATCGACCCGGTTGCACCTCCGCTCCAATGCGAAAGGAGCGGAGCATGAGCCCAGACGAGATCACACGGCTGTTGCGGCGGTGTGCCGCAGGTGGGGACGACGCGGCGTGGCGGGAGTTTCTCGACCAGTTCGGAGCCGCGCTGGCGGCCGGCGTGCGGCGGGTGGCCCGGCAGGCAGGACTGGCGGGCGATCCCGCCAGTCGTGAGGAGCTGCTGCAGGAGGTCTACTGCCGGCTGCTCGAGAACGAAGGCCGGATCCTGCGCGAGTGCCGTGGCGACACGGCGCCGGCCGTGGCCGCCTACCTGAGGCGCGTCGCCGGCAGCGCCGCCGTCGACCGGCTGCGGCTGCTGACGGCGGCCAAGCGCGGCCGCCATCTGCTGGTTCGCCTGCGTGATGCCGACCGGGGCCGCCGGCGCGGCAGCTGGGTCGCCGAGACCCCCGGCCCGGAAGCCCGGCTGCTCGCCCGCGAGCGGCGGCGGCGGGCGTTCGCCCGCTGCCGCAAGCTGGTCGGGGGCCGCAGCCCGGGGCGGGATCTGTCGGTGCTTTTCCTGGCCTACTGCCGCGGTCTCGACAGCCGCGAGATCGCCCGCCACCTGGGCGGCGGTCTGACGCCGGCGCGGGTCGACTCGCTGATGCATCGCGTTCGGCGCCGGCTGGCACGTGGCGGCATTCGCATTCCGCGCCGCTAGCACCTCTCACCGACTCACGGCTGCGCGGCCGTCTAAACGGTCTATGATCTTGCCGTGGTCCGTGTCTTCACGCATCCCGACTGTCTGCTGCACGAGTCGCCGCCCGGTTTCCCCGAGAGCCCTCATCGGCTGCGGCGGATTGTCGAACGGCTGCGCCGGGACGGTTTCGAGGTGATCGACTGCGGCGATCACGCCAACGTCGAGGAGGCGTTGCGGGCGACGCACGACGGGCGTTATGTCGACCGTTTCCGGCGCGCGGTCGAGCGCGGCGACGGCCTGCTGGATTCGGCCGACAACCCCCTCTCGCCGGGTACCTGGACGTCTTCGCTGGCGGCGGTCTCGGCCTCGCTGACGGCGGCCGACTGGACCGTGGCCGAACCCGGCAGGCGCTCGTTCGCCGCGGTACGTCCGCCGGGCCACCACGCCGAGCGCGCCACGGCGATGGGCTTCTGCTACTTCAACAACATCGCCGTGGTGGCCGACCATCTCCGTCTGCGCCACGGGCTCGAAGGCCTGGCGATCTTCGATTTCGACGTCCACCACGGCAACGGTACCCAGCATCTCTTCGAGGATCGCGGCGACGTGCTGTACGTCAGCACCCATCAGTTCCCGTTCTATCCCGGCACCGGCGCCGCGGGAGAGCGGGGTTGGGGAGATGGCGAAGGAGCCACGGTCAACGTGCCCTTGCGGGCCGGCACCGGCGACGAGGGCTACCGGCAGGCGCTCGAGCGTGAGGTCGAGCCGGCGATTCGCGACTTCCGGCCGCAGATGCTGCTGGTGTCGGCCGGCTTCGACCCCTGGCGCTACGATCCGCTGGGCGGTATGCGGGTAAGCCAGGAAGGCATCGCGGATTGGGGACGACGGCTAGCTCTGCTGGCGGACGAGCTGTGCGAGGGACGACTGCTGGCCTGCCTCGAAGGCGGTTACGACCTCGAGTCCCTGCCAAGCCTCGTGAGCGCCCACTTGCGGGCTATGGACACCGCCTGAGGTTCGCTGCTGCGGCGGCCGGCCGGCTGCCGGCTACGGCGGCGCCCGCCGGCTAACCGGCGGCGCGCCGCGTCATCAGATAGAGGGTGCGACCCATCTCGCCGACCGGTTCGCGGCGCTGGACCTCGAAGACCGACGAGAAGGCCTCCGCGAAGCCGTCCTCGTGGTAGTCCACGAAGATGTCCTGGCGGGCGGCCAGCAGCCGCTGGACCTGGGGATCCGACTTGGGCACGAACTCGATGATCAGAGCCGGCGCCAACCGCCCCATGAAACGCGCGATCTCGACCAGCGGCACATTGTTGCCGATCGCCAGATGATGGATCAGAGCCAGGGCGAGAACGACGTCGCCACGCGCCCGGTCGCTGAACGAGGAGCGTTCCTGATGCGCCCAGCCGCCGGCCGCGGGTGGATTCACCAGGTCGATCACCAGCGACAGCAGTGAGCGGCCGTCGCTCTTGCGGAAGAGCTCCTCGATCACGCCGTCGTCGTTGTCGCAGGCGAGCACCGAGAGGCCGCGCGCCGCCGCCAGGCGGCTGAACCGGCCCGTGTTGGCTCCCAGGTCGACGGCCTTCTGGCCGCCGGCCTGGGCCAGGTAGTCGCCGACGATGCGCTCCTTCTGGGCCAGCGACTCCTCTTCGTAGGTCGAGGTCTCGTAGTACTCCGACCAGTGGGTCTGTTGATAGCGGATGGGCAGCCGGCGGACCCAGCTGGTCAGGTTGTCGACCAGGCCGAGCTGCTGCTGCAGCGTCACGCCGCCCCTGCCCCCTCCCTTGGCCTCGCCGCCGCGCGCCGCGCGCCGGATCATGCGCGCGTGCAGGTGGAGATGCAGAAGCAGGCTGAGGCTCAGCCAGGAGCGGCGCGGCAGCAGGCGGCAGACCAGGTCGAGAGGTATGCCGTCCAGATGGGCGCGCAGCAGCTCGCGGGCGCCGCCGCCGCGGTAGCGGCTCAGGGCCAGGGGCGCCAGGAAGTGTCTGCAGAACTGGCCATAGGCGATCCACGGACGGCCTTCTGAGTAGCGCTCGAAAGAGAGGCTATCGATGAGGATCGGCCGCACCCCCTCGAACTGGACGTTGAAGGCGCTGGCGTCTTTTAGGACCATGCCGTGCTCGAGCGCCAGCCGCTGCACCTCCAGGGTGGCCAGCGCCGCCTGCTTGAGCGCTCCGATCGGCCATTCGTAGGGGTAGGTGATCCACGCCAGGGGCCGGGGCTCGAGGACCGCCAGAGCATCACGCTCTTCGTGCGGCGCGACCTCCACCTCCGGTGCCGGCACCAGCAGGCCGCGCTCGACGAGCAGGTCGAGAAGGCCCGACTCCTGAAGGTGCCGGTAGTGGGGCTCATAGGCCCGATTGACCTGGCGGTACAGCTTGCCGTCGCGCCGGAAGATGAAGCCGGCCGGGTCGCGGAACGAAGCTGGATGCCTGGACTCCATCTCTTACCGATCCGCAGCCGAGCCGCCTGCGGCGTGCCGCCACGAGGCGGTGAGGACGGGCTGCTACTCCTAGTCGCTGCTCTTGCCGCCTTGCTCGACATCCGGCTTCGACGGGCGGTCGCGTCGGAAGAAGCCGGCGATGCGGTGCCAGAACATCTTCAGCGCAAACATCGCCCCGAGCACGCCGGCGGCCACCACCTGGAGCACGTAGCTACCCGTGCCGGGATCGATGTAGACAATCAGCCACATTGGAGGTGCAGTCCCTTCCGGACTGCCACGAGCGGGTCGTTGTCGATGCCTTCGCTCATGACTCGCCCTTTTCTAGTTGTTGAGCTCATCGCTGCCGTCGCCAAGCCAGATCCCCTCGAGAGCGACGCCGATCGGGCGACGTTTGCGTCGTTGGATGGTGTTGCTCTCCAGGATGATCGTGACCGGTGCCGTCACATTCTGCACCGGGAATCTACTGGACCAGGGGGCGTCTGTCACCTCGCCGTCGAACAGGACCCGGCGGTTGAGGAGGATACGCAGGTTCACCGTCTCCGGACCCAGGTTCGCCACCGCGATCCGGAGCTCTCGCACTCTGGCCGCCTCGTGCTCGGCAAGCGGCACCACGATGCGCGCCCGGTCCCGGGTCCAGCGCACTCTTCTGCCGCCGCTGGTGGTGATCTTCCTCAGTCCGCGGACCTCGACTCCCGGTACGTCCGACAGACCCAACCGCACGCCCAGGTACTCGATGAGCTCCGATGGCGCGCCGGTCGGCGAGATCGGGCACCCGGCGCGGGGGGGGTTGGCGGCAAAGACCTCGACCCGGTTCCGCCCGTCGCGGAATGACGTCTCGGGCACGATCGCCGCCCAGATCGAGGCGTTGACCGCGCCGTAGAGGTAGCTCGTGGTCGTGGCGTGCACGGTGCCGTTCACCGCCACGGCCAGGTCGACGGCCTGCCCGGGCCTCAACCCCCGGACCAAGCCGACGATCTCGGCCGGCACGAAGTCGGATGAAGTGTCGACCGCCTGGAACGGCGCCTCGTCGAACTGGACCTGGATACCCGCCGTCGGTCCGCAAGCCGACTCCGTCGGCAGTCCGAGCAGGTCTGGGCGGGGACCGCCCCCGGGAACCGCACCGGCCGACTCCCCGGTGCCGAAGAGCGCCAGCTTCTCGTCCACCCGCTCGTGGATCGCCCGCATCGGTATCTCGGCCGCCAGGCTCTCATCCAGAGACGGACACCAGGCCGCGGCTTCGGTGCCCGCCTCGTGCTCCGCCCGGTTCAGTCCCTCGGCCCATTCCGGCTTGGCGATGCCGAGAGCTTCCGCGATCAGCGGCAGGATGTCGAGGCTCCGGACCGGCAGGTCGACGGTCTCCCCCTCCTGCTGGTGGGGTGCCTTTAGGAACAGCGGTACGGAGAGGATGTCGACGGCGTTGCCGGCGGTCGGTGAGCGGCGTGGCAGGTTGACGCGGAAGCTGACGCCGTGGTCGGCGGTGACGACGACCAGAGCCTCGTCCCATCGACCGGCCTGCTGCAACCGGTCGATGAGCTCACCGAGCAGAAGATCGGTGAACCCCAGCTGGAGCAGATGGCGCTGGTAGCTGTGAGCGGCGGCCCACGGATCGTCGGAGAAGGCGCTTGTCGACCCGCCGGGCTCGTCGTAGTCCTCGCGGTAGCGCCGCCCGCTGGGCAGGTAGTAGAAGGGATTGTGCGGCAACAGGGCATGGGTGACTACGAGCAGCCGGTCGTCGCCGGGCTGGATGCGCTCGAGGTGCGAGCGAAACTGCTCGACCTGGCCGATCTTGCCGGCCCTCGGGGCGCGCGAGCCGCTGCCGCCGCCGTCTCCGAAGCCCCCCCAGGCGGTGTCGATCGCGGGCAGCCGCCCGGTCCAGCCGCGGGGCAGGGCCCAGTGGGCGAAGACGACCGTGACGTCGCTGGTCAGCTGTCGAAACCGCCGGTGGAACGGAACGCTCGCCTCCTCACACAGATCTGGTGGGCAGAGGCCGGTGATGAGCTCCATCGCCTCGGTCCGATAGCTGGCTCCGAGGAGCGTGAAGAGGCTGCGCGGGTAGCCGGCGAACGTGGGTGGGATGCCGCGCTGTGAACACCGACCGGAGAGGATCGAGGGAACCGCCAGATCGGTGTTCGGGGCTGTCGCCCGGGCCCGCCGGTACCAGGTACTGGTGCCGGCGAGGCGCGCGAAGTTCGGGTAGCGAACGGGATCGACTCTGTAGCTGTCGTCGAGCAGAGAGGTGAGCGGCAGAGCGTCCAGGACCAGCAGGAC
>CALZJC010000191.1 GCA_945787525.1 Thermoanaerobaculia bacterium
TGTCGAGGGCGATCTGGGCCGCCTTGTTCACCTGCTGCTGAGCGCCGCTCTGGGCGCGCGGCCCACGAGCTGCCTTGCCCTTGCGCTGCCCGCGGTCACGCTGGTCCGAGGGCGACCGATCGTCCGTGGCGGCCCCGGTCTCCTGGGAGTCGTCCTCCCCGGCGACGGACTCTGGAGCCGCCTCTTCGGCCGCGACGGTCTCGTTGGGGCCATCGGTCTCGACTACAACCTCGTCCTCGACCGGGCTCAACTGCTCATGACTGGTCTCGCTCATTACGTACCTCGCTTGCTGCGCTGCCCTGAGGGGATCTCAGGAAGGAGTGGATCGCGGACCACAGCTCTTTGACGCCTTCGCCCGAGCGGGCGGAAAAGGCGATCGGGCGCCGGTCGCCCAGCGCCAGGGCGCGCGCCACGGCGGCGAGGCTGGCGCCTCGGCGGCCGCGCGGCAACCGATCGATCTTGGTGGCGACGACGCTCGGACGGTGTCCCAGGCTGAGGAAGAAATCATGCGCCTGTTCGTCCAATGGCGTGACGCCCACTTTCGCGTCCACGAGCTGCACCACGTGGCGGGGGCCGGACTCCGAGCGCAGGTAGCGGTCCATGAGCGCCGCCCATTGGCGCCGCTCATCCTTGCCAGCCTTCGCCCAGCCGTAGCCCGGCAGGTCGACGAAATAGAAGCTGTCGTCGACGACGAAATAGTTGACGGCGCGCGTCCGCCCCGGCGTGGAGCTGACGCGGGCCAGTTTTCTGTTTCCCAGCATCTTGTTCATGAGGCTCGACTTACCGACGTTCGAACGACCGACAAAGAGGATCTCGGGGTAGCCATCAGTTACGAAATCGGCCGCCGTGTGGGCCGAGCGCAGGAACCGTACCGTTCTCGATTTCAAGAGCGTTTTGGCCAGCGACACCGCGCGAGGCAACCGCCGCCGGCCGGGGAATCCAGCTTCTCTTTTGAGGGAGAAGCTCTTGAAGCTAGTAGTCGGGCCCCAGTAGTCGAATGGTGTTACGGCCAGGCCCGGACCGCATCACCGGGGAATCAAATCAGTGTGCCACAGAACCCGGATCGGCGGGTGGCTCCGCCTGCGGTTTGTCGAATTCGGCGGCGGCCTGCGGTAGTGCCGTGAGCTCGCCATCGAGCGCCAGCTGCAGCACCTCGTCCATGGATTCGACGAGATTGAACGTCATCCTCTCGCGGACCTCGGCGGGGACCTCCTCGAGGTCTTTCTCGTTCTCTTTGGGCAGGATGATCTCGTCGATGTCGGCCCGGAAGGCGGCGAGCAGCTTGTGCTTGATACCGCCGACGGGAAGCACTTTGCCGCGCAGCGTGATCTCGCCGGTCATGGCGATGTCCTTGCGTACCGGCACCTTGGCGACCGCCGAGACCAGGGCTGTGGCCATGGTGATACCTGCCGAAGGCCCGTCCTTGGGGATGGCGCCCTCGGGCACGTGCACGTGCAGATCGAGCTCTTCGTTGAACTCCGGATCGATGCCCAACAGCTCGGCCCGGCTGCGCAGGTAGGAGACCGCCGCCCGCGCCGATTCCTGCATCACCTCACCCAGCTTGCCGGTCAGGATCAGCTTGCCCTTGCCCTTCATCAGGCCGACCTCGGTCTCGAGCAGCTCGCCGCCGGACTCGGTCCACGCCAGGCCCGTGGCGACGCCAATCTCGGACACCTCGGACTTGCGCCGATGGCGGAACTTGATCTGCCCCATGTACTCGGTCAGGTTGTCGGGCGAGATCTCGATGCGCACCGACTTCTTGCCTTCCTGGACGATATGCCGTGCCACCTTGCGAGAGATCTTGGCGATCGTGCGCTCGAGGTTCCGCACCCCGGCCTCGCGCGTGTAGTGGTCGATCAGCGAGCGGACCGCCTCGTCGTCGAAGATCGTCTGCTTCTTCTTCAGGCCGTGCGCCTTGAGCTGTCTGGGGATCAGGAACTGCTTGGCGATCGCCACCTTCTCGTTCAACGTGTAGCCCGACAGGTGGAGAATCTCCATGCGGTCGAGCAACGCCGGCGGGATGGTGTGCAGGACGTTGGCGGTGGCGATGAACATCACCTTCGACAGGTCGTACTCGACGTCCAGGTAGTGATCCATGAAGGCGTTGTTCTGCTCCGGGTCGAGCACCTCGAGCAACGCCGAGGAGGGGTCGCCGCGGAAATCGGTGGACATCTTGTCCACCTCGTCGAGCAGGAAGACCGGATTGACGGTGCCGGCCTTCTTCATCATCTGGATGATCTGCCCGGGGAAGGCACCGATGTAGGTGCGCCGGTGGCCCCGGACCTCGGCCTCGTCGCGCACGCCACCGAGCGACAAACGCACGAACTTACGGCCGGTGGCGCGGGCGATCGAGCGCGCCAGCGACGACTTGCCGACGCCCGGCGGACCGACAAAGCAGACGATCGAGCTCTGCATCTGGCTGGTCAGCTGACGCACCGCCAGGAACTCGAGTATGCGCTCTTTGACCTTCTCCAGACCGTAGTGGTCGCCGTCGAGTATCTTCTGCGCCCTGTCCAGGTTCTTGATCTCGCGGCTTTTCTTCTTCCACGGAACGCTGACCAGCCAGTCGATGTAGTTGCGTGACACCGTGGCCTCGGCCGAAACAGGCGGCATCGCCTCCAGGCGGTTGATCTCTTGCTCCGCCTTCTCCGCCGCTTCCTTGGGCAGCCCGGCCTTCTCGATGCGCTCCTTGAGCTCGGCGATCTCGTCGGTCTTCTCGTCCTTGCGGCCCAGCTCCTGGTGGATCGCCTTGATCTTCTCGTTGAGGAAGTACTCTTTCTGGGCCTTCTCCATCTGCTTCTTGACATGCACGTTGATGCGCTTGTCGATGTTGATCTTCTCGACCTCGACTTCCAGCAGATCGTGCAGGCGTTGCAGGCGCTCGTAGGGGTTGAGCAGCTCGAGCAACGACTGTTTCTCGGCCGTGGTGACCATCAGGTGGGCGGCCAGCTGGTCACTGAAGCGATCGGCGTCATCGAGCTTGATCGCCGAAACCAGGCCGTCGAAGGCCAGATGGTGGGACATCTTGGCGTACTGCTCGAACGACCCCAGGACCTTGGTCATGTAGACCTCGAGCTTGTCGTCCGTCGGGAACTCGCTGTCGTAGACCTCGACGTCGACCATCTGGCAGCCGTCTTGCTCGTCGTCGAGATCGACGACGTTGCCTCTTGCCACGCCCTCAACCATCACCTTGACGTTGCCGTTGGGCAGCTTCAGGTTCTGCACTACCTTGGCCACGACCCCGATGTCGTGCAGCTCTTCGCGCCCCGGTTCATCGACCTTGGGGTCCTTCTGGGCGACCAGGAAGATGCGCTTGCGGGTCGACTTCAGGCTGAGCTCCAGCGCCTTGACCGAGGCCCGGCGGCCGACGATGAACGGCGCCATCATGTGGGGAAAGACCACCATGTCGCGCAGCGGCACCAGTGGCAACCGGGTCTTTTTCGTATTGATGAAGCTCGACTGTGGCTCTTGACTCATCGCGTTTCCTGCAGGGGGGGTTTGCCGCCGGTGTCCACCACCGGCCGCGACCGTGCTAGACGGCCTTCTTCAGGGGCACCGGCTGCTTGCGCCCGTACACCATCTCTTCGGTGATGACGCAATCTTCGACGACATCTTCGCGCGACGGGATGGTGTACATCAGGTCGAGCATCAGCTCTTCCAGGATGATGCGCAGCCCTCGGGCCCCGACGTTGCGGGCCATCGCCTCGCGCGCTACCGCCGTCAGGGCATCGTCGCTGAACTGCAAGCCCACCTCTTCGAGCTCGAACATGGTCTGGTACTGGCGTACCAGGCTGTTCTTGGGCTCTTGGAGGATGCGAACCAGGTCCTCTTCGTTGAGCTCGTTGAGCCCGCCGACGACCGGCAGGCGACCGACGAACTCGGGGATGAGACCGTATTTGATGAGATCTTCGGGTGAGATGTGCGGCAGCAGGTGGCCGGCTCGGCGCTCCTTCTTGCTCTTGATCTCGGCGCCAAAGCCCAGGGTCTTCTCGTTGAGGCGCCGCTCGATCATCTCTTCGAGACCGACAAAGGCGCCGCCGCAGATGAACAGGATGTTGGTCGTGTCGATCTGCAGGAACTCCTGGTGGGGATGCTTGCGCCCGCCCTGCGGCGGCACGTTGCAGAGGGTGCCCTCGAGGATCTTGAGCAGCGCCTGCTGCACGCCCTCGCCCGACACATCACGGGTGATCGAGGGGTTGTCGCTCTTGCGGGCGATCTTGTCCACCTCGTCGATGTAGACGATGCCGCGCTGGGTCTTCTCGCGATCGTTGCCGGACGCCTGGTACAGCTTGAGAATGATGTTCTCGACGTCCTCGCCCACGTAGCCGGCTTCGGTGAGAGTGGTGGCGTCGGCGATGGTGAACGGCACCGCCAGCAACTTGGCCAGCGTCTGCGCCAGTAGGGTCTTGCCGGTCCCCGTAGGTCCGATCAGCAGGATGTTGGACTTCTGAAGCTCCACCTCGCCGCGCGCCCGCTCGGCGAACTCGATACGTTTGTAGTGGTTGTAGACCGCAACCGCCAGCTTTTTCTTGGCCAGGCCCTGGCCGATCACGTACTGATCGAGGAACTCCTTGATCTCCTGCGGCTTCGGCAGGGCGGTATCCTGCTCCTGCTCCAGCATCCGGTCCTCGGCGATGATGTCGAGGCAGATGTCGACGCATTCGTCGCAGATGAAGACCGTGGGTCCGGCAATCAGCTTCTTGACCTCACGCTGTCCCTTGTTGCAGAAGGAGCAGCGCAGGGCTTCTTCGCCGGTGTCTTTCTTGGGCATCTATCCTCGTCTCGCCGGGTTTCGCCGCCACCGCGCTGGCCGGCTCGGGGGTCTCGCTACTCTCCAACAGATGAACCGGCTCACCCTATTCCTCGCTGTCGCGCGGCCAATGCTCGCCCTCCATGGTACCAGATGGCCCTAGCCGGGCCGCCGTTGCATGACCTGGTCGGCAAGCCCGTACTCGACCGAGTCCTGCGCCGAGAGAATCAGGTCCCGCTCCGTATCCGCGTGGATACGGTCCCTGGACTGGCCGGTGTGGGCGGCGAGGATGTCGTCGAGGCTCTCGCGCATGCGCAGGAGGTCTTTGGCGTGGATGTCGATGTCGGTCTGCTGCCCCTGCAGTCCGTAGAGCAGCGGCTGATGGATCAGCACCCGGCTGTTGGGCAGCACCGAGCGCTTCTTCGGCGCGCCTGCGGCGAGCAGTACCGCCGCCATCGAGGCCGCCTGGCCGACGCACAGCGTCGCGATGTCGGGCTTGATGTACTGCATCGTGTCGTAGATCGCCAGACCGGCGGTGATCGAGCCACCGGGAGAGTTGATATAGATCGAGATGTCCTTCTCCGGATTCTCGGCCTCGAGGAACAGCATCTGCGCGATGACCAGGTTCGAGACGTCGTCGTCGATCGACCGGCCGAGGAAGATGATGTTGTCCTTCAACAGGCGCGAATAGATGTCGTACGCCCTCTCGCCCCGGTTCGTCTGCTCCACCACCATCGGAATCAGCATTGCGCGCAAAGCCCTCTAGTCGTTCTCTACTCGTCTTCTTCTGCGGCACCCGCCTCGGGCTCCGGTTCGTCCTCACCCAACAGCCGGCGCAGTAGCTTCTCACGGCGCAGCCGGTCGCGAAGCTCGCCCAGCCGGCCCGACCGATCGAGCGCCTGGCGCACTGCACTGGTAGTTCGCCCTTCGGAACGGGCCAGTTGCGCCAGCACCTGCTCGAACTCGTGCTCATCGACGAGCGTGCCTTGCTGCTTCGCCGCCGCGTCCAGCAGCAGCCGCGCGTGTACCCGCTGTTCGGCGTTGGGCCGCTGGCGCTCGGCAAGGGCCTGCCAATCGAAGTCGGCCTTTTCCAGGTCGATGCCCCGCCGGGCCATCTCGTCTGCGTAGGTGCGCAGCATGCTCTCCACCTCCTGCTGCACCACACCGTCCGGCAGCGCCAGCGGATGGCGCCGTCGCATCTCGTCGAGCAGCGCGCGCTCGCGCGCCAGACGGCGCTCCTGGCTCTTGCCGGCCCGCAGCTGGCCGGCGACCGCCTCGCGCAGAGCTTCGAGGCTGTCGAATTCACCCAGCTTGCCGGCCAGCTCGTCGTCGAGCTCGGGCAGCTCGCGCTCCTCGACCGCCTCGACCGTCAGCCGGTAGCGGCGCTGGGGCGCCTCCGGCGCCTCGCGCCGGTCGAACTCCAGCGAGCCGCCGGGCTGCGCGCCGACCGCGGCCAACGACAGCTCTTCCCAGACATGCTCGTCACCGACCTCGAAATCGACCGGTTGCTCGGTGGGCGACTCCTCTTCGTCGTCGAGCAGAACCAGGCTGCCACGCAGGCGATCGCCGCGCGCCGCGGCCCGGGCGGCCGGCACCCACTCGGCGACCCGGCGGCGCAGATCCTCGATCGCCTCTTCAATCTCGTTCTCGTCGGGCTCGGTCTCCGCCTCCGGCAGCTCGACGTCTCCGAGCTCGCCGATCTCGACGTTGGGCCGCACTTCGACCGTGGCGGTGAACTTGAGGCTGACACCCGGATCGTGATCCACCTGCTCCACCCGCGGCGGCATCAGGACGTCGAGCTCCCCTTCGGCCTCGGCCTGATGCCAGTAACGCGGCACCAGGCGGTCGACGACCTCCTGATCTATCTCGCGCTCGTAGCGCTGCCGCACAAGCTCCGCCGGGACCTTGCCCTTGCGGAACCCAGGCACCCTGGCTCGCTGCCTGAACTCGCCCACGATACGGCGGGTCTCGGCCTCCACTGCCGGAGGCGGCACCTCGATGGTCAGCTGCTTACGGCAGGGGCCGACGTCTTCGATGGAGACGACAACGCTCATGAAAAGGCTGTTTCGGCGGGCCTGCGGTAAGTGCTGCTGCCGGGGTGAGAGGCCTTGGTGCGAAAGGGGGGACTCGAACCCCCACCCCGAGTAACGGGACTAGATCCTAAATCTAGCGCGTCTACCAGTTCCGCCACTTTCGCATGGGTTGTCGGCGGCGTACTTGAGGAGAAGGAACGGATGGTGAGCCGCCAGGGAATCGAACCCCGAACCTACGGATTAAGAGTCCGTTGCTCTGCCAGTTGAGCTAGCGGCCCGGCCGATCGAATTATACATAGTTGCCTGCCCTGGACGAAGAGCACTATCTCGATCCTGTCACCACGGAATCGGCCTGCCTGGCGGCGCTCACAGGAGCTGCTTGATCTCGGCGCCGCCCAGCTCGCTGGTGGCGCTGACGATCAGCGCCGCGGTTCCCTGGCGGATGGCCGGCACGTTGATGGTCAGCCGCAGCAGGCCCGCCTCGTCGGTC
>CALZJC010000192.1 GCA_945787525.1 Thermoanaerobaculia bacterium
GGCTCTCGCCTCCTTCGCCGGCGCTCGGAACGGGGGTGGTCTTCGACGGGACTCGGTAGGCGCGCCGGCTACGATGCCCCTGGGTGGACCCACCCCTCGACGCCTCATGCCGGCCCCCAACGGTGATGGCGGAGACTCCCCTGCGATCCGTCCCAGCTCACCGGCGCTTCCTACCCGAGAACCGGCCGGGCTCGCCCGGCCAGGGCGTAACCCCGGTCCCGCTGCGTTGCCGGCGGCTGCGGCGCCGGTCCCTCAACGCCTCGCCCTCGGTGCCACCACTACCGGCCCTGGGAAGACCGTCGATCCCTCTGCCGCCTCCTACGCCCACCGGCTTGGCGGCGTGGGGCGCCTCCCAGAGACTCTCCAGCGCCTCAAGCATGACCAGGCGGGCGGGGTCTTCCCGCAGGAAGGCGTCTCCGCCCGTCAAGACGGGCCCTAAATCGGGGCCAGCCCACAGGGCGCCCCGAAGGGGCCCGCGGTGCCCCATCCACGACCGGTTCCTTACGCGCTCCGATCCCCACCGCCTCCACGGTCCCCCCCCAACGGATTGAAAGCCGACCGGAGGGAAAACCCCGCCCGCCCCTTGAGACCGGCAATGCACGCCTCACCACCACCCGTTCACCTGCCCCACACTGCCAAGCCGCGCCTGCTAAACTGCTCGGCTCGGGACCAAGGAGGGCTGGGAAAGAATGAGCGTGGACAGTCAGGCGGTTTTCGACCGTATCGAGGGGGAGAAAGAGGGCTATCTCGAGGAGCTCAAGGAGTTCCTGCGGATCCCCTCGGTCTCCACCGAACCGGAGCACAAGGCCGACGTCCTGCGCTGCGCCGAGTTTCTCGCCGGCAAGATGCGTCAGGCCGGCCTCGAGGTCGAGATGATCGAGACCGAGGGCAATCCGCTGGTCTACGGCGAGTGGACCGGCGCCCCCGGCAAACCGACGATCCTGTTCTACGGCCACTACGACGTGCAGCCGCCGGACCCGCTCGAGGAGTGGCGCAACCCGCCGTTCGAGCCCACCGTCGAGGGCGACGAGCTGGTGGCCCGCGGCGCCACCGACGACAAGGGACAGTGCTACACCCACGTCAAAGCGGTTGGCGCCATGCTGGCCGAGCGCGGCGCTCTGCCGGTCAACGTCAAGTTCCTGATCGAGGGCGAAGAGGAGGTCGGCGGCGAGGCGATCGAGAAGTACGTGCGCGCCGACGCCGGCGGCAAGCTGGCCTGTGACGCGGTGGTGGTCTCGGACACTTCCATGTTCGCTCCCGGCCAGCCGTCGCTGCTCTACGGCCTCAAGGGGCTCTGCTACATGGAGCTGCGGGTCAGCGGCCCGAACCGCGACCTGCACTCGGGTACTTTTGGCGGCGGCGTCGCCAACCCGGGCAACGCGCTATGCCGGATCATCGGCCAGCTGGTCGATCCGGCCACCGGTCGCGTTCAGGTGCCGGGCTTCTACGACGAGGTCAAACCGCTCGAGGAGTGGGAGCGCCGGGAGTTCGCCGCGCTGGCGTTCGACGAGCCGCAGTACAAGGCCGACCTCGCGGTCTCCGAGCTGCACGGCGAGGAGGGCTACACGACCCTCGAGCGGGTCTGGGCGCGGCCCACTTGCGACGTCAACGGCTTGTGGAGCGGCTACCAGGGTGTCGGCGCCAAGACCGTGCTGCCGGCCAAGGCCGGCGCCAAGGTGTCGATGCGGCTGGTGCCGGACCAGGATCCGCAGGTGATCGCCCGGCGCTTCCAGGAGTATGTGCAGTCCATCGCGCCGCCGGGCATCACCGTCGAGGCCGAGTATCTGCACGGTGCGGGACCGGTGCTGGTCGACATCCAGGGGCCGATCGCCGAGTGCGCCATGCAGGCGCAGGAGGAGATCTGGGGCCAGCCACCGGTACGGGTGCGCGAGGGCGGCTCGATCCCGATCGTCGATGTGTTCGCCAAGGTGCTGGGAGTGCCGATCCTGCTGCTTGGCTACGGCCTGCCGGACGACCGCCTGCACTCACCGAACGAGAAGTTCAACATCAGCCACTTCTACAACGGCATCCGCACGACGGCGCGCGTGCTGGATCTGGTCGGCGGGTCGCCGGGGGACGACGAGATGGGCGAGGGCGGAGACGGCATAGAACGAGAGCTCAAGTTCGCTTGCGACGATCTCGAGGCGGTGCGCGAGCGCTTGGCCGATCTGGGTGCCGAGCGGCAGGCGGCGGCGGCATTCGAAGACAATCTGGTATTCGACCGCAACGGCAAGCTCGAGGGGGTCGGCCGCGTGCTCAGGCTGCGCAGCGATCGCCGCGGCGCGCGGCTGACGGTAAAAGGGCCGGCGCGTTTTGAAGAGGGCGTCAAGCTGCGCGACGAGAGCGAGATCTCGGTGAGCGACGCGGCAGAGGCCAAGCGGCTGCTCGAGATGCTCGGCTACAGCGTTGCCCAGCGCTACCAGAAGATGCGTGAGGAGTGGCAGCTGGGCGGCGTGCTGACGGCTCTCGACCATACGCCGATCGGTGACTTCGTCGAGTTCGAGGGCTCGAAGGCGGCGCAGGTGGCTCGTCGCTGTGGCTTCGAGGTCGAGTCGGCCGAGCAGCGGTCGTACATCCACATCTACGCCGATCATCTTCTAGAGCACCCCGAAGCGCCGCCCCAGATGGTCTTTCCTTGAGGCTGCGGGCTGTCGTCCTGGCGGCCGGCCTCGGAACCCGGCTGCGACCCCTCACCGGGACGGAGCCCAAGCCTGCGTTGCCGGTGGCCGGCGTGCCGGTGGCCGGTCGTACGCTGGCGCTGCTGGCGCGGGCGGGCTGCGAGGCGGCAGCGGTCAATCTGCACCACCTGGGCGATCGCCTGCGCGCTGCGCTCGGCGAGTCGGTGGCCGGCATGCCGCTGGTCTACTCCGAGGAGGCGGAGGTCCAGGGAACGCTCGGCGCGCTGTGGCCGCTGCGCGAGTTCTGCGCCGCAGCCGACACGCTGCTGGTGATCAACGGCGACAGCCTCTGCCGCTGGCCCTTCGGCCGGCTGTTGCGGGCTCACCGGAGGGGTGGGGCCGTCGCCACGCTGCTGCTGTCGAGTCGGGCCGACCCGGCGGAGTTCGGCGGCGGCATCGGCGTCGACCGCGACGGCGACATCGTCACCTTCGGTGTGGCGGCAGAGGAAGCGGTGGCCCGCCGCCGGGTGTTCGCCGGCGCCCACGTCATCGACCCGCGCCGGCTCGAGAAGCTGGCCGAGGGGCCGGCCGATTTTGTCGGCGATCTCTACCGCCCGCTTCTCGAACGCGGCATGCGCATCGCGGGTCTCGAGACCCGGCGGCCGTGGCAGGATCTGGGAACGCCCGAGCGTTACCGGCGGGCGGTGCTCGAGTTTCTGTTTCGCCGTCGCCCGTGGCGCCGCCGGTGGACCGGCCGCGGCGCCCGGGTAGAGCTCGATGCCCGGCTGAGCCGCGCGGCGGTCGAGGCCGGAGCGGTCGTCGAGCGAGGTGTGCGGCTGCGTCGCACGCTGGTCATGCCCGGTGCCCGGGTGGTCCGGGGCGCCGTGCTCGAGAGCTGTCTCGTCGGCTTCGGCGTCCGGGTGCCCACCGGCGCCGAGGTCACGGGGCAGCTGATCACGGCGGCGACCAGTGGCCGGGATGGGTCCCAGGATGGCGGCTCCCGGGTCGGCGAGCTGGTGTTCACGCCACTGGTCGGCTGAGCGGCACGCCGAGCCGGTTGCGTCCCCAACCGCCGCCGCCGCCCTTGCTAGACTGAGGTCGGGGAAAGCTCCCCGCAAGAACAGAAAACCGCGTGACCGTAAGCCCTGCCAGCACCCGGCCGCCGGCCGAGGTCTACCGCCTCGTCATCTTCGACTGGGACGGCACGCTGCTCGACTCGGTCGGCAGCATCGTCGAGTGCACCCAGGTGACGCTGGCCGAGCTGGAGGTGACGACGGTGCCGGAGAGCACTATCCGCGCGGTCCTCGGCCTGGGTCTGCGCGAGACGGTCGAGACCCTCTGCCCGGGTTGCGATGAAGAGCTGTTCCACCGGGTGCTGGAGACCTATCGCAAGCACTGGTTCGGCGGCTACAGCACCGAGCCGGTGCTGTTCGAAGGCGTTGCGGAAGCTCTCGATGAGCTCCAGCACCGGGGCTACCTGCTGGCGGTGGCGACGGCCAAGGGCCGTATCGGGCTCGATGCCGACCTCGGGGCCACGGGCCTGGCTGGCCGTTTCGCCGCCACCCGGACGATCACCGAGTCGCCGAGCAAGCCCCACCCCGGCATGGTGCTCGACATCCTCGAAGAGCTGGGAATGGGCGCGGCGGAGGCCTTGGTGGTTGGCGACACGACGCACGATCTGCGCATGGCGGCCAATGCCGGTGTCGCCAGCGTGGCGGTCTGCTCCGGTTCGCACCCGCGCCGCGAACTGCTGGCGCTCGAGCCGGCGGGCTGTCTCGCCGGCGCCGTCGAGCTGCCGGGCTGGCTGGCGCAGGGTTCAGCCTAGGAAGTCCGGCGCATGGCCGGCGACGAGCACTACCGCAAACTGGAGCGCATGTACGCCGGGGCGCCCCTGAACGCCTGGTACCGGCCCCAGCTCACGGTAGCCGACGGTCGCGCCGAGCTGCGCATGCGGGTGCGCCCGGAGTTCTTCCACGCGGCCGGCGCTGTGCACGGCTCGGTCTACTTCAAGGCGCTCGACGACGCGGCCTTCTTCGCCGCCGCCTCTGTGGTCGAGGACGTTTTCGTGCTCACGTCGAGCTTCAACCTGCACCTGACCCGTCCGGTCTCCGCGGGCGAGCTTTTGGCGGTGGGCGAGGTCGTGCACAGCTCGCGCCGTCTGCTGCTGGCCGAGGCCGTCCTGACCGACGCCCAGGGTCGCCAGCTCGCCCGCGGCAGCGGCAGCTTCCTGCGCAGCACCATCCCGCTCAGCCCCGAGGTGGGCTACGCCTGAGCGCGATCCGGCGCCGAGGGGCCGATAGCCGAGGGCTCCGTATGTCATGATGGTGCCGGTGCCGTGGCCCGCCGACGCAGATCTCTCGCAGCCCTGATCCGCCTGGCCCCCGTTCTGGGCCTTGCCCTGGCCGTTGCCGGCCCGCCACCGGCGCAGCGGCCGATGCCGGAGAGGGTCCAGGCGAAGCTGCGCCAGATGGCCGACGAGGCGGCCGGCGCCCGCTACGACCAGCCGGACCTGGCCTGGCAGCACTACCGGGAGAAGCGGCTCGGTGGCGAGCGGGTCGACGCCGCGCGGCTCTACGAGACGGCGCGGCGGCACATGGCCGACATGCCGCGCTACTCGACCCGCCGAGGCAGAGTCGAGCTCCCCGAGGCGACACTGTCCTGGGGGGGGCACCGCGCCGCCGGCTCTACGCTGGGGAGCTGGGAGGCGCTGGGGCCGGGCAATATCGGCGGCCGCACCCGCGCTTTCGTCATCCGCCCGGACCGGCCGGCGGTGATGTGGGCCGGCGGCGTCTCGGGCGGCATCTGGAAGTCGGGCAACCGCGGCCGCAGCTGGCGGCCGGTCGGCGATCAGCTGGCCAACCTGGCGGTCAACGTTCTGCGGCTCGACCCGCGCGACCCGGACGTGCTCTACGCCGGCACCGGCGAGGGCTACTTCCGCGAGGCGGTGCGCGGCACGGCGCTGCCGCTGCGCGGCGGCGGCATCTTCCGGAGCGAAGACGGCGGCGCCACCTGGCAGCAGCTCCCCGGGACCGACAACCGGCGCTTCCACTACGTCAACGACCTGGTGGTCAGCCGTCACGACTCGCAGCGTATATACGCTGCCACCCGGCAGGGCCTCTTTCGCACCGGCGACGGCGGCGAGAGCTGGAAGCGGATCCTGAACCCCAAGGTCAAGGGCGGCTGTCTCGACCTGGTCGAGCGCACCGACCGGCGACGCCACGACTATCTGCTGGCCAGCTGTGGCACCCTGGCGCCCGGCGCGGTCTACCGCAACATCGCGGCCGAGGCCGACGGCGCCTGGGAGAAGGTGCTGGCCGAGCCCGGCATGGCGCGCGCCTCGCTGGCCGTCGCGCCATCGCAGCAGAGCACCGTCTATGCGCTGGCGGCGAGCAGCGTGCCGGGGCCGAGCGGCCTCTACGAGCAGGCCCTGCACGCCGTCTACCGGTCGGACCGGGGCGGCGCCGCGGGCAGCTGGCGGGCGACCGTGCGCAACACCGACGCCGACAAGGTCAGCACCCTGCTGCTGAGCAACCCGATCAACGCCGCGCTGGTGGAGTGTCAGTTCGATACCGTCAACCGGTTCTTCGCCATGGGCTGGTACGTCAACGTCATCGCGGTCGACCCCGATGACCCGGAGCGCGTCTGGGCCGGCGGTGTCGACATCTTTCGCTCCGACGACGGCGGCGAGAGCTGGCGGCCGGCGAGCTACTGGTGGACCGAGGAGAGCAACCGCAACTACGCCCATGCCGACCAGCACGCCCTGGTCTTCGACCCCCGCGACAGCTCGCGGCTCTATCTGCTGGGCGACGGCGGTGTCTTCCGCACCGACGACGCACGGGCGGCTCTCAGCAACAGCGCCAACGCGATCTGCACGCCGGGCGGCAACGCCCTCACCTGGCGGTCGCTCAACAACGGCTACGGAGTGACGCAGTTCTACCACGGCTCGGTCTTCCCCGACGGTACGAGCTACATCGCCGGCGCTCAGGACAACGGCACGGTGCGCGGCCGGCTCGGCGCCGGCATCAACGGCTGGGTCGAGATCTTTGGTGGTGACGGTGGCTACAGCGCCATCGACCCGACCAATCCGAGCACCATCTACGCCTCGGTGCAGGGCGGACGGGTGCAGCGCTCGAACAACGGCGGCATCACCTTCCAGCAGGTCACCAACGGCCTCTTCGATCTCGGCGGCGGCGGCAACTTCACCGCCCGGCCGGACAACTATCTGTTCATCACCCCCTTCATCATGGACCCCAACGAGCCGTCGCGGCTGTGGATCGGCGGCCGCCGCCTGTTCCGCACCGACAACGGCGCCAACCAGTGGAGCCCCGCCAGCGCCCGGCTGGCCGAGACGGGCAAGGTGAGCGCCCTGGCGGTCGCCCCCGGCGACTCCGACCGGGTGCTCGCCGGTACCACCGAGGGCGACGTCTTCCGCACCGACATCGCCACCCTGGCCGACGGCGACACCGCCTGGGAGGGCTCACGGCCGCGCACCGGCTGGGTCAGCTGGCTGGCCTTCGACCCCAAGGACCCGGACGTCGTCTACGCCACCTACGCCCGCTTCGGCGGCCAGCACGTCTGGAAGAGCGACGACGG
>CALZJC010000193.1 GCA_945787525.1 Thermoanaerobaculia bacterium
CAGGAGCGCCGCAACCTGGCCGGCCGTTTCCCGGTCATGCGCGACTTCCTCCAGACGATGCTGGCCAGGAAACTCCTGGACCGGGAGCCCGTGCTGGCCGGAGAGCGGACCGAGATCAGCCCCGAGACAGAGCGCGCGCTCCGCGCCTTGGGCTACATCCAGTAGCCGGATCGACGCTGCGGCCGAGCCGTGCCGCCGGCCTCTTCCGCGATGGAGCGGGAGCTCTTTTGTGGAGCGTTCCACGCCACCGGGCCAAGTCCCGTGTTCTGCTAATGTCTTCGGCCCCATGATCTCGGTCTCCGCGCTCGCCAAGGCCTTCGGCCCTCAGACGTTATTCGCCAACGTCGCCTTCCAGCTCTCTCCGGGCAACCGGTACGGCCTGGTAGGCGCCAATGGATCGGGGAAGACCACCCTCCTCAAGATCCTGGCCGGCGACGAGCCGGCCAGCGACGGCACCGTCTCGATCCCCAAGAGGCTGCGCCTGGGGGTGCTGAGTCAGGACCACTTCCGGTACGAGGAAGTGACCATCCTCGACACCGTGCTCATGGGCAACGAGGAGCTGTGGCAGGCGATGGTCGAGAAGGAGGGCATCCTGGCGCGGGCTGACGAGGAGTTCGACGCCGAGCGCTACGCCGAGCTGGAGGACATCGTGCTGCACCACGACGGCTACAGCGTCGAGGCCCAGGCAGGCGAGATTCTCGAGGGGTTGGGTATCCCCGCCGAGGTGCATCGCGACTTGCTGTCGACGCTCTCCGGCGGCTTCAAGCTGCGCGTTCTGCTGGCCCAGGTCCTGGCCGGCAAGCCCGAGGTGCTGCTCCTCGACGAGCCCACCAACCACCTCGACATCCTGTCGATCCGCTGGCTGGAGAAGTTCCTCCAGGGCTTCGCCGGCACGGCGGTGATCAACTCCCACGACCACCGCTTTCTCGACAACGTCTGCAACCACATCCTGGACGTCGACTACGACACCGTCACCCTCTACACCGGCGACTACACAGCCTTCGTCGCCGGCAAGCAGGCCGAGCGCGAGCGCAAGGAGAAGGAGCTCGACAAGCGGGAGAAGGAGATCGCCCACCACCAGCTGTTCGTCGACCGCTTCCGCGCCAAGGCCACCAAGGCCCGCCAGGCGCAGAGCAAGCTGCGACTGATCGAGAAGCGCCAGTCGGAGCTCACGCCCCTGGCCCAGTCCTCACGCCGCTACCCCACCTTCCGCTTCCCCCAGCGCCGGCCGAGCGGCAAGGAGGTGATGACGCTCGACGGCATCTCCAAGGCCTACGGCGACAACCAGGTGCTCTGCGACGTCTCGCTCACCGTGCGCCGCGGCCAGCGGCTGGCCATTCTGGGCCCCAACGGCATCGGCAAATCGACCCTGCTCAAGATCGCCGTCGGCGACGTCCAGGCCGACGCCGGCGAGGTCGAATGGGGCTACGAGACCCACCCCGGCTACTTCGCCCAGGATCACCGCGAGCAGCTCACCAGCCAGGAGCAGTCGGTGGAGGCGTTTCTCTGGGAGTCCTGTCCGGGCGACAACATCGGCGTCGTGCGCGGCCGGCTGGCTCAGGTGCTGTTCAGCCGGGACGAGGTTAGGAAGAAGCTCGGCTCTCTGTCGGGCGGCGAGGCGGCACGGCTGGTCTTCGCCCGCCTGGCGGTGGACGAGCCCAACGTCCTGGTGCTCGACGAGCCCACCAACCACCTCGATCTCGAGGCCATCGAGGCGCTGGTCGAGGGTCTCGAGGCCTACGACGGCACCCTGATCCTGGTCTCCCATGACCGCTGGTTCGTCTCCGAGCTGGCCGACCACATCGTCGAGATCACCGCCGACGGCCTGCGCACCTACGACGGCAGCTACGACGAGTACGTCGCCTGGTGCGGCGACGACCACCTGGATGTCGAGGCGGTGCTCAAGGTGAAGCGCGACAAGAAGAAGGCCGAACGGCGCAAGGGCGGCAAGGGTGGCCGCGACCGACGGCTGGAGGCCCGGCGCGACCGGCTCACCAAAGCGATCGACGACGCCGAGACGCGCATCCGCGAGATCGACGAGCAGTTCGCCGCGCCGGGTTATTTCGACCGCGCGGCCGCGCCCGAGGTGCGCAAGCTGGAACGCGAGCAGGGCCGGCTGAAAGAAGAGCTCGAACGACTGATGGCCGAATGGGAAGAGGCCGAAGAGGCGCTGCTGGGCGCCTGAGCACTCTCGCCGGTCAGTCCGGGCCCGGCGGTAGCCCGAGCCCCGACCCGCCCCCGTCGAGCCAGTCGTAGATCCGCTCGGCGGCCAGCCGGTTGCCTGCCAGGTTCCAGTGCGAGTCGTTGGGCTTGTACAGGCGAATCTCGCCGGCCGCCGCGGCGAAGGCGGGCAGCAGATCCAGGTGCGGCACGTCCTCTTCGCGCAGCACCTCTTGCAGGGCGCGGTTGGGCCGCTCGGAGTCCAGGCGCCAGCCGATCTTCAGCCGGCCGGCGAGCTCCGGGTCGACCTGGATCTCGGCCGGCAGCAGGATCACCGCCAGGCTCAGCCCGCGCTCGCGGCAGATCTCCGCGGTCCGCCGGAGGGCGAGGCGCAGCCGATCGAGCCGCCAACGGAAGCCATCCCAACCCGGGTCGAAGACGACCGCATGCCGCCGCACCATGTCCCCGTAAGCCCGCGCCGAGAAGGTTGGCGCATCGTCCTGGTACAAGGTTTGGCGGTGGAAGACACTGCCCTCGTAGCTCGGCAGCACGCCGAACAGGAGGCGGGCGAGGTCGAGCGTGTACGGGGTCAGTCGTCGGCGCATGACACGGAGGTCGCTGAAGTCGTTGCCGACGTAGACCAACTGGAGCACGGCATCGGGATCGAGGCCCAGACCGTAGGTCGCCAGCAGACGCGGATGGTCCTCGGGATTCGTCTTTGGGATACCCAGGTTGATCGCCTCGACCGCTCGACCCGACGAGACCAGGCGTTCCTCCAACAGCGTCACGAAGTTGCCACGATAAGGCACCACGCCGAAGACAAAGGAGTCGCCCAGGGCCAGGATCCGGTAGACGCCCGCGGGCTTCTCGGCCAATCGCTCGCGGTCGTTGAACCCCTGTGAGTTGAGGCGCTGGTCGTAGTTGGGAGCATGCGGCCGGCCACGGAACCGCAGAAAGGAGTCCGACTCGAAGATGAAGGACGGGCGGAGGTACTGCGCGACGCGCAGCGACAGCTCGCCGGCCACCAGACAGACCAGCAGGACACCGAGCACCTGCCCGAACCGCCGCCACCGACGGCGAGCCGGGGGGCTGCCGGCCCGGCTCATGTCTCGGCCCGCCGTGCCGCCACCAGAACCTCCGAAGGAACGCCCCAGGCCACCACCGTGCCGGCGTGCTCCACCCGCCAGCGCTCCCCATCCAGCAGACTGCTCACGCGCACCGGCCGGCAGCCGCCGACCAGCCGCGGCGATAGCCGCTGGACGCGCCGCCAGAGACCGCTGACCAGTCGCGAGAGCGGGCCCGAACCGTCGGTGAGACCGGTGACGCACAGCCGGCCGCCCGGCGCGAGCACCCGGTGCGCCTCGGCCAGGACGGCGCCGATCTCGCTCCTCGGCAGCAGGTCGAGGACATAGTTGGTGACCAGGCGATCGGCGGCTCCATCGGCCAGCGGCAGAACCGCCTCGCCGTCGGTGACCACCACCCGCGCGCGCTCGCCGAAGCGCGCCAGCCGCCGCCGTGCCAGTCCGACCATGCGCGGGCTCAGGTCCACCCCCAGGTAGGCGGCATCCGCCGGCAGCTTCTCGGCGAGCAGGATCTCGGCGAAGCGGCCGGTGCCGCAGCCGAACTCGGCGACGCTGAGCGCGCTTTCGAACCCACCCTCGGCCAGCAGCCGGTCGAGCGCCGCGTCCTCATAGAACGCCTGCCGGTCCTGGCGCGGGCCGAAGCTGTCGTAGAAGGCGCGCGCCTCGTCACGGCCCAAGGTTCGGTCGGGCGGCTGGCGGTCTCTGGGGGGCATTGGGCACACGGCCGACACGGCGGTCGGCCGCTTGGCGGGTTCACAGAGGCTCGATCTCCCGCCGCATGATCGGCCGGGTCGCGGAGCGGCGGGCGATCTCGGTGAAGCCCGCCCGGGTGAATGCCGATGCCAGCCCGTGGAACATGAACACCGACGGCGCCCGCTCCTTGCGCGGCTCCACCGGGTAGCCCTCCAGCAGCCTGCCGCCGCTGCGGCGCACCTGCTCGGCGGCCGCATCCAGCAAGCCGATCGTCAGCCCGCGCCCGCGATACCGGCGATCGACGAAGAAACAGACCGCCGACCAGACCGGTCTGTCATCCACCGGCTTCAGGATCCGCGATCGCGCCAGCCGGCCATAGCCCTCTCGTGGCGCCAGGGCGCACCAGGCGGCCGGCTCGCCGTCGACATAGGCCAGGATGCCCGGCTCTTCCCCGGCATCCACCAGCGCCTTCATCGCCTGCCGGTTCGCCTCCCCCTTGCCGGCCTCGAACTCCCTGTTGGTCAGCCGGAACCACATGCACCAGCAGCCGCCGCAGGCACCGTTGTCGCCGAACAGGCGCTCGAGGTCGGCCCAGCGGTCAGCGGTCAGAGGAGAGAATTCGACAGGGGCGTCTGCAGCCGACATCGAATCCAGTTTAGCCCCATCCGGCTCCTACCCGAGGCCGGCCGGGAGCCGAGGGGCGCCCGACCCAGGAGAATCCGAGCACGCAGCGAAAGCGGCGCGCGCAGGATGGCTCTCCGTCCAGAGGGCCAGCCCCTCGACTCCAAGCCGGCCGGGCCCGTAAGAGAACCGCCGGAGAGGGGAACCGAACCTGCGGCGCTCGCCGCAGGATCATGTCCCCTTCAACTGGCCCGAATCGCATACGATGGTCAGCCCCGCCATGGCCAGATGGCTCCAGCGCCGCCTCCAGGCTCGCGGCCTCGTGCCGCGCATGTCGGAGACCGAGCGCATCGCCCTCGCGGCCGGCGACGTCTGGGTCGACGGCGACCTGTTCTCCGGTCGCCTGCGCCTGGACAAGCTGCTCGACGAGCCCTATCCCGAGCTGTCGCCGCAGGAGATCGCCTTTCTCGACGGCCCGGTCCAGGAGCTGTGCGACATGGTCGACGACTGGCGGCTGTGGCGCGAGCGCCGGCTGCCGCGCATCGTCTGGAACCATCTGCGCGAGCACGGCTTCTTCGGTCTCAACATCCCGCCCGAGTACGGCGGGCTGGGCTTCTCGGCGCTGGGCCAGAGCACGGTCTTCGGCAAGCTGACCTCGCGCTCGCTGGCGCTCTCGGCGCTGGTGGTGATCCCCAACTCGGTGGGCCCGGCCGAGCTGCTGCTGGAGTACGGCACCGAGCAGCAAAAGCACCGCCTGCTGCCGCGGCTGGCGAGCGGCGAGGAGATCCCCTGCTTCGCCCTGACCGAGCCCGAGGCCGGCTCCGACGCCGCGGCGCTGCAATCCGAGGGCATCGTCTATCGCGGCGCCAAAGACGAGCTGCTGCTCCGCCTCAACTGGAGCAAGCGCTACATCACCCTGGCGCCGGTGGCGACGCTGCTGGGCCTGGCCTTCCAGCTGCGCGACCCGGAGAACCTGCTGGGGCGCGGCGTCGAGCCGGGCATCACCTGCGCTCTGGTGCCCACCACCCAGCCGGGAGTCGAGGTCGGCCGGCGCCACGATCCGCTGGGCGTGCCGTTCCCCAACGGCCCGACGGTGGGCAGCGACGTGGTGGTGCCGATCGACGCCATCATCGGCGGCGCCGAGGGCGCCGGTCGCGGTTGGAGGATGCTGATGGAGACCCTGGCCGGCGGCCGCGCGGTCTCGCTGCCGGCGCAGGCCACCGCCGGGGCCAAGGCGGCGGCGCGAGCGGTGGGAGCCTACGCCGCGGTGCGCCGCCAGTTCGGCCAGCCGCTGGGTCGCTTCGACGGCGTGCGCGAGCCGCTGGCGCGGATCGCCGGCCGCGCCTACGCCATGGAGGCGGCGCGGGTGTTCACCTGCGGCGCGGTCGACGCCGGCCGCCGGCCGGCGGTGGTCTCGGCGCTGGTCAAGTATCGTCTGACCGAGCTGGCGCGGCAGGTGGTCAACGACGGCATGGACGTGCTGGGCGGCGCCGGCATCTGCCTGGGCCCGCGCAACCTGCTGGGCCAGGGCTACATCGCGGCGCCGATCGGCGTCACCGTCGAAGGAGCCAACATCCTGCACCGCACCCTGGTGGTGTTCGGCCAGGGCGCCCTGCGCAGCTCACCCTGGCCGGGGCGACTGCTGGCGGCCGCCGCGGAGGGCCGAGTCGGGCGGCTGCTGGCCGCCCTCGCCGGGCATGTGGGCCATCTCGCGGCCAGCGCGCTACGCGCCCTGTGGCTCGGACTCAGCCGCGGCCGGCTGGTACGGGCGCCCGGCGAACTGGCCCGCTACGGCCGCCGGCTGGTCTGGGCCACGGCGCTGTTCGCGACGCTGGCCGACTGGGCGCTGGTGCGGCTGGGCGGCCGGCTCAAGGGCCACGGCGCGCTCAACGGGCGCTTCGCCGACGCGTTGAGCTGGAGCTATCTCGGCCTGGCGACGCTGCGGCGGTTCGGCGCCGAAGGCGAGCAGCAGAAGGACCTGGCGGTCGCCCGTTGGGCGATGGAAGAGTGCCTGGCGCGTGTCCAGGAAGCGCTCGAGGGCGTCCTCGCCAACTTCCCGGGCCGCTTCGCCGGCGCCCTGCTGCGCGGCCCCTGCCGCTGGTGGCTGCGCTTGAGCCCGCTGGGCAAGCCGCCGGCGGATGCCCTGGGCAACGACGCCGCGCAGGCCCTGCTGGCACCCGGTGCGGCACGCGACCGGCTGACTGCCTGGAGCTGGGTCGGCTCGAGCGGTGCTCTGGCCGAGCTGGAGGAGGCGTTCAGCCTGGCGGTGGCTGTGCGTCCGCTGGTCGACCAGCTGCGGCAGGCGGTGCGCGACGGCGCCCTGCCTCCTCGGCCCGTGCTGGCGATGATCCAGGAGGCGGTCACCGCCGGGCTGCTCACCGCCGCGGAGGGCGCCCTGCTGCACGAGGCCGAGGCGGCGCGCAAGCGGGCCACCGAGGCCGACTCCTTCTCCCTCGAGGAGTACCTGGGCCGCTTTGCCCAGACACGAGACGAATTGCCGCCGAAGGCATCCTCGGCAGGCTAGCCTGACCTTCTCACCGATCGTCGCAGCGAAACGCCGTAGCTGCCTGAAGATGCAAGACTCGCGACCGAGGGCACCGCAAGCGTGCTCGAAGCACGCTGAGGATGCCCGACCGGAGCG
>CALZJC010000194.1 GCA_945787525.1 Thermoanaerobaculia bacterium
ACCAACCCCCTGGCCTGCCGTTACGGGTTCAACAGCGAGGAGCCGGGGCTCTAAGGCCCGACTCCGCGCTTGTCCGGGCACCACGACCGCAGCGACCTTGACGTGCTCCCCAGGTTGACACCACGGGCAGTGAGAGGTTCTCAGCTCATCAGCGCCTCGTAGTGGTCTGTTGGGTGGGTGGGGGAAAAGCGGCACGGAAGCCTCCTTCAGCGGCTGGAGTCCCGGCTCTCCAGAGATTAGGCTCGGGCCGGAATCGAACCAGCGACACCCTGATCCTCAGTCAGCGAATCCCAAGACCGCCGAACCTGGGCGGCTGGGACCTACTCGGGTAGAAGCTCTTCCAGCTTCTCGATGCGCTGGTCGCCGTCGCACCGGAAGCCGATGAAGTGCGTGCCGGCGGCCTTGGCGGCCTGGCGATCGAAGTCCGAATCGCCGACCAGCGCGGCGCGGCTCGGCGGCACAGCGAGCAGCTCGCAGGCTCGCAGCACGATGTCCGGCGCCGGTTTGGGCCGCGGCACATCCGTGCCGCCAACGAGCACCTCGGGATGCAATCCTGCCTGGTCCAGCAGGGCCCGCGCCAGGGGCGCCGGCGTGTTGGTGACGACGGCGGTGGGAATCCCGGCGGCTCGGATCCGGCCGGTGACCTGCGCGGCGCCGGGCATCACCGAGAGCTCTTCCAGATGGTCGAAGAACCTCGCGTTGTAGAACGCTTCCAGCTCCGCCACGGGGGTGCCGGCGAAGAAGGTAGCGGCGTCGGCGTCCACCCCCTGGCCCCATGACTCCTGCATCGCGTGGTCGGAGATCGGGGGGTAGCCGCGCTCGCGGGCGAAGGCGTTGAGCAGCGCATGCCAGACGGTGTAGCTCTCCACCAGGACCCCGTCGAGGTCGAAGAGCAGAGCACGCATGGGGAAGGGTCCGGCGCTAGGCAATCACCACCCCATCCAGCTCCTCCTCCGGATCCGGATAGCTCATCCCCAACCCCTCGAGAGTCTCCACCAGGATCTTCGAGATCACCAGGTTGCGGTACCACTTGCGGTTCGCCGGGATCACGTACCAGGGCGCGGTCTCGGTGCTGGTCTTGGAGATTGCCGCCTCGAAGGCCCGCATGTAGCCGTCCCAGTGGCGGCGCTCGGCCAGGTCGCCCTTGGCGAACTTCCAGCGCTTGTGGGGCTCGTCGAGGCGGGACTGGAAGCGCTCTTTCTGCTCCTCCTTGGAGATGTTGAGAAAGAACTTGCGGATGGTGGCGCCCTCCTCGGCCAGCAGGCGCTCGAACTCGACGATGTGGCGGTAGCGGCGCTGCCAGCGCTCGGGCGGCACGTAGTCGTGCACCCGGACGACCAGCACGTCCTCGTAGTGGCTGCGGTTGAAGATGGCGATCTGGCCGGCGCCGGGGGTGTGGCGGTGGACCCGCCAGAGGTAGTCGTGGGCCAGCTCGCGCGGGGTGGGCCTCTTGAAGCTGGTCACCTTGACGCCCTGGGGGTTGGTGCCGTCGAAGACGTGGCGGATGGTGCCGTCCTTGCCGCCGGCGTCCATCGCCTGGAGCACGATGAGGATCTTGTGCTTGGCCTCGGCGTAGAGCAGCTCCTGGAGCTCCTCGAGGCGCTTGTTGAGGTCTCTGGTCTCCTTGCGGCCGGCGTCCTTGTCGCCGTCGAAGAGGGCCCGGTCGGCCGGGTCGTGGTCGGTCAGGTCGAGGGTGGCGCCGGGCTCGACCCGGTAGCGGCCGGTGTCCATGGTCGTCACTCCGGATACCAGGTGGGTACCCGGCCCGGGGTCCAGGGACCGCCGGCGGCTTCGAGATCGGCCTCGAGACCGGCCAGATCCTCTTCGATGAGCCGGCGCAGGCCGGTCAGCACCGGCTCGAAGGCGGCCGCAGCGTTGGCGTAGGCCGCCTGGTTGGTGCCGGTGGGCCGCGAGGTCGAGGTCCACTGGGCGCCGACGATGGTCTGCACGGTGCCGACGATGGACGGCGGCGCGGGCTCGGCGCGGGAGGAGATGACGTCGTCGCCGGTCAGCAGTACCTGGAGGTCCATCAGCCGGTCGCCCAGGGCGCGCGCCCTCTCGGCCAGCTCGGGAGCGGCCGTCGGCGTGTCGTCGATGGCCTGGCGCAGAAACGAGAGTCTCTCCTCCGCCTCGTCGGCGGCGCGGTCGGCGCCCAGCACCGCGCGCTGCAGCCGGGCCACTTTCTGCTGGAAGGCCAGGAGTGCCGGCCGGTCATCGGCCGCCAGGGTCGCCAGGCCCAGCGGCCTGGTGGTGAAGCTCTCCCGGTCGGCCAGCACGGTCACCGCGCCGGCGATCCGGCTGGCCAGCTCGACGGTGTAGGTGCCCGGTGCCGCCAGGGGTCCGCTGGGCGGATCGCGGAACGGGTTGTCCATCGCGAACGGCTCCAGGCTGGTGGGGCTGGCCGGCGGGTAGCGCAGATCCCAGGCGACGCGGTGGAAGCCCTTGCCGGTAGGGCCGGTCAGCCGCCGCACGACGTTGCCGTCGACGTCCCGCACGGTGAGCAGGACGGCCGGCTTCTCTTCACGGTCCTCGGCCCGCAGCTCTTCCCAGGCGGGATAGGGGTTGTCCTCGCCCGCCTGGCGCTTCTCCTTCTCGGACTCCCGCCGCCGCTCGGCGCGGCTCTTGTAACCGTCTTTGAGGTAATAGGTGAAGACGGCGCCGAACGGCGGATTGGGCGCCGTGTAGTACGAGTCTCCCTGGAACGACTTGCCGCGCAGGGCCAGCCGGTAGCTGGGGATGTACATCCAGGGGTCCTTGACCGGGAACAGCCTGGCCTCGGCGCCGAGCGCCTCTTCGCTGATGCCGCGCAGCGGGCTGTAGTCGTCGAGGATATAGAAGCCGCGGCCGAAGGTGCCGACGACCAGGTCCCCTTCGCGGCTCTGGATCGCCAGGTCGCGGACGGCGATGGTGGGGATGCCGCCCTCGAGCTGCACCCAGCTGCCGCCGCCGTCGACCGTGAAGAAGACGCCGAACTCGGTGCCGGCGAAGAGCAGCGCCGGCGACACCGGGTCCTCGACCACGACGTAGACCGAGCCCCTCTCCGGCAGGTCGCCGGTGATGGAGGTCCAGCTGGCGCCGCGGTCGGTCGACTTGAGCACGTAGGGCTTGAAGTCGGCCGATTTGTGGTTGTTGAAGGCGGCGTAGACCGTGTCGGCGTCGTGCGCCGAGGCCTCGAGCCGGTTGACGTAGGTCCTCTCCGGCACCCCGGGGAAGCTGTCGATCCGGCGCCAGTTGGCGCCGCCGTCCTCGGTCACCTGGACCAGGCCGTCGTCGGTGCCGGCGTAGATCAGGCCCTCGACCAGCGGCGACTCGGACAGGGCGACCAGGGTGCCGTAGAACGAGGTCGAGCGGTTCTTGGCCACCGCGTCGACGCTCCAGACGCGGCCCATGACCTCGAGCCGGTTGCGATCGATGCCGCGGGTCAGGTCGGGGCTCACCGCCCGCCAGCTGTCGCCGCGGTCGTCGCTGCGGAACAGCTTGTTGGCACCGAAATAGAGCCGGTGGGGATCGTGCGAGCTGAGGATCAGCGGCGAGTCCCAGTTGTAGCGCAGCGCCTCCTCGCCCGGGCCGACCATCGGCCGGATGGAGATCGCCTCGCCGCTCCTGCGGTCGTAGCGGCTCAGATAGCCGTACTGGGACTGGGAGTAGATGATGTTGGGGTCCTCGGGGTCGACCCGGGTCTGGAAGCCGTCGCCGCCGACGGTGACGTACCAGTCGTCGTTGGCGATGCCGTGGGCGCTCGACGTACGCGAGGGGCCGCCGAGGGTGAAGTTGTCCTGGGTGCCGCCATAGACGTGGTAGAACGGCTGGTCGTTGTCGACCGCGATCTTGTAGAACTGGGTGATCGGCAGGTTGGGGAAGAACTCCCAGGCGGCGCCGCGGTCGCGGGTCTCGTACATGCCGCCGTCACAGCCGACCAGCAGATGGTCGGTGTCGGCCGGGTCGATCCACATGGCGTGGTCGTCGACGTGCTTGGTGACGACGGGCACCCGGCTGAAGCTCTTGCCGCCGTCCTCGGTGACGTTGAGCCAGGTGTCGAGGGAGTAGACCCGGTCGGGGTTCTGCGGGTCGGGCACGAGCTCCTGGTAGTACTGCGGGCTGCTCGAGACGTAGTCGCTGCGCTTCTCCCAGCTGGCGCCGGCGTCGGTCGAGCGGAAGAAGCCGCCGGTGTCGCCGGCCGCCTCGATGATGGCGTAGAGGAGATCCGGCTTCACCGGCGACAGGGCCAGACCGATGCGGCCGACGTCGCCCTCGGGCAGGCCGTTCTCGAGCTGGCGCCAGGTGGCGCCGCCGTCGGTCGATTTGTGGATCGCCGACTCGGGGCCGCCGTTGATCAGCGTCCAGACCCGGCGCCGGCGCTGGTAGGCCGCGGCGTAGAGCACCGCGGGATCGCGCGGGTCCATGACCAGGTCGGTGACGCCGGTGTTCTCGCTGATCTCGAGCACCCGATCCCAGCTCTCGCCGCCGTCGGTGGTCTTGTAGAGGCCGCGGTCGCCGCCGGGTCCCCAGAGCGGGCCCTGGGCGGCCACGTAGACCGTCTTCGAGTCCGTCGGATCGACGACGATCTTGCCGATGTGCTCGGACTCGCCCAGCCCGACGTTCTGCCAGCTCTTGCCGCCGTCGATGGACTTGTAGACGCCGTCGCCGTAGGCGACGCTGCGCTGCGAGTTGTTCTCGCCGGTGCCCACCCAGACGGTGAGCGAGTCGTTGGGATCGATGGTCACGCAGCCGATCGAATAGGAGCTCTCGCCGTCGAAGATCGGCTCCCAGGTGGTGCCCGCGTTGGTCGTCTTCCAGACGCCGCCCGAGGCCACCGTGACGTACCAGGTGTTCGTGTCCCGCGGGTCCACCGCGATGTCGCTCACCCGGCCCGAGGTCAGCGCCGGGCCGATGCCGCGCAGCTCGAGGCCGGAAAAAGTGCCGGAGCTGAGGAGGGGCTTCTCCGCTTCGGCGGCGGGCTCCGCCGCTTTCTTCTTGCGGGCCGCGGCGGCGGGCGACAGGGTGGCCAGAACGAGGATCAGACAGAGGGCGAGAGATCGCTTCATCGGGGGTCTCCTGTGGGGAATGAGCGGAACGTCGTCGGCTCGTCGGGATTCTACACACCGCCCCGAGCGCCCCGCCCCCCCTTTGCGGGCGGGCCCGCGCGGCGGATCTCGGCCTGATTCCAAAGTCCCGGGGAACCGCTGCCGGCCATCCGGGGTCGAAGTAGGAGAAGGAGGTAGCCCATGCCGAGCCGAGCCCGCGACACTCTCACCGCCTGGGACGAAGAGTCCGGGCAGGACAGGCGCAACACCCGCTGGGCCATCATCGTGGCGCTGGTGATCCACGCTCTCTTCTTTCGTCTCCAGCTGCCCGAGACCGTCGCGGCCGTGCACGAGCCGACGCAGCGACCGGTCTTCCTCGTCCAGGAGACTCGCTTCGAGCCACCACCGCCACGGGAGCAGCCGGTTGTGCCCGAGCCGCGCGCGCTCCGGGTGGCGGTGCCCGACCCGACGCCGGACCTCCCGGAGCCACTCGTCTCGCCCACCGCACCGCCTGCCTACCGGCCCCCCGGTCCACGGCGCGTCGGCGGCGACGTGCTGCCGCCGGTGAAGCGCCATGCGCCACCGCCGCGCTACCCGGAGATCGCCCGGGCGGCGAGGATCGAGGGCATCGTGTATCTCGAGGCGGTGATCGACGCGACCGGACAGGTCACCCGCATCGAGGTGATCCAGGGGCTGCGGCTGGGGCTCGATGAGGCCGCGGTGGATGCCGTGAGCCGGTGGCGATTCGATCCGGCGACATACAACGGCAAGCCGGTGCCGGTGATCTACAACCTGACGATCTACTTCAAGCTGACGTAGCGCCCTAGCAGCCCGTCGGCAAGCTGTCCAGGAGACCGCTCCTCGCCGGACCGTTACAATTCGGGTTTCGACAGACCGTGGTGTCTGCACGGGTTCGTCGGAGACTCATGGGAGCGTACGAAGCCGGCACACAGATCGGGCCCTACCGCATCACCGCCATGCTGGGAGCAGGCGGTATGGGACAGGTCTACGCGGCGGAGGATCCGCGGTTGGGCCGGCAGGTCGCTCTCAAGCTGCTGGCGCCCGAATTCACCGAGCATCCCGATCGGGTCAGCCGTTTCGAGCGCGAGGCGCGCGCCGCTTCGGCGCTGAATCACCCGAACATCGTCACGATTCACGACATCGGCGAATCGGACGGCGGCCGTTTCATCGTGATGGAACAGGTGGACGGACAGACGATTCGAGAGGTGATGGGCAGCTCGCCGTCTTTCGAGAGGGTGTCTTTCGAGACAGTGGCCGACGTGGGCAGGCAGGTCGCCGAGGCGCTCGAGACAGCCCACGCCGCGGGCATCGTGCACCGGGACATCAAACCCGAGAACATCATGCTGCGTCGCGACGGGTACGTGAAGGTGCTCGATTTCGGCCTGGTGCGCCTGATCCCGGCGCACCCCAGCCCGCCCGAGAATGAGGGCGCCGGTGCGACGACGCTGGCCCAGCCGCTCGGAACCGACGGCACCGCGGTCAGCCAGGCCGGTGCCCTGATGGGAACGGCCTCGTACATGTCGCCCGAGCAGGCGTTGGGGCAGCCCGTCTCCCGCGCCAGTGACCTGTTCTCGTTCGGCGTCATGCTGTACGAGATGGCCACCGGCGTGCATCCGTTCGCGTCGCCCTCGGCGTCATCGATGTCCTCGATCCTGACCGCCATCGTCTCCCAGACGCCGGTGGCTCCCAGGCGCATCGATCCCGGTCTGCCGGATCTGTTCCACAAGCTCCTGCTGCAGCTGTTGGAGAAGGACGCCCACCTGCGGCCGAGCGCCGCCGACGTCCGGTCCGCGCTCGCCGAGCTGGCGACCGGTGCCGAGGCGCCAACCGTAACGATGCTCGCGGCGAAGAGCCACACCGTCGGCCGGGAGCCCCACCTGGAGACCCTGCAACAGGGTTTCGACAGCGCCTGTTCGACGCAGGGCATGTTGCTGGTGGTGAGCGGCGAGCCGGGCATCGGCAAGACCGAGCTGGTGGAGGAGTTCCTCCGCACGCTGAGCTTCGGCGGCCAGGCCGTGCGCATCGCTCGCGGCAGATGCAGCGAGCGGCTGGAGGGCACGGGGGCCTACCTGCCGTTCCTAGAAGCGCTGGACAGCCTGCTGCAGGCCCCGCAGGCGGCGGAGGTCTCGCGCGCCATGAAGACGCTGGCGCCCACGTGGTTCCGTCAGCTGGCGCCGGGCGCCGCGCCGGAGGGCGCCGCCGACGCCCCCCTGGCCTCTTCCGAGGAGATCCTGAAGCGGGAGATGGCCTCGTTCTTCGGCGAGATCTCCGGGCGCCACCCGGTGGTGCTTTTTCTGGATGACCTGCACTGGGCCGACGTCGCCAGCGTCGACATGCTGAGCTATCTGGGAGCGAGGTTCGATGCGCTGCGACTGCTGGTGGTCGGTTCCGTTCGGCCCACCGAGCTGATGCTGGCGGAGCACCCGTTTCAGCAGGTCAAGCTGCAGCTCACCAGCCGCGGGGCGTGTCGGGAGATCGCGCTGGGCTTCCTGAGCGAGGCCGATATCGAGCGCTATCTTTCGCTGGAGCTCCCCGGCAGTCGGTTCGCCGGAGAGCTGGCGTCTCTCATCCACGCCAAGACCGAGGGCAGCCCGCTCTACATGGCGAACATCCTCCAGCACCTGAAGGAGCAGCGCATCATCGAGCGTGAGCAGGACCGCTGGACTCTCAGGCATTCGATCCCCGAGCTGGAGCGTGAGCTGCCGGAGTCGATCCGCAGCATGATCCAGGTCAAGATCGATCAGCTGGGCGAGGAGGACCGAAGCCTGCTGGTGGCCGCCAGCGTGGAGGGACCCGAGTTCGACTCGGCCATCGTCTCTCTCGCGCTGGGCATGGACACCCTGGACGTCGAGGACCGGCTGGACCGGCTGGAGAACGTGCACGCCTTCGTCCGGCCGATACGGGAGCACGAGTTTCCGGACGGCACGTTGTCGGTGCGCTACCAGTTCGTGCACGTGCTCTATCAGAACGCGCTCTACGGCTCGCTGCGGCCCGCTCGGCGCGCGGCGCTGAGCGCCGCGGTGGCCGAAGCGCTGATCGTCTGCCACGGAGACCAGCGGGACACGGTGGCCTCGGAGCTGGGCATGTTGCTGGAGTCGGCCCGCGATTACCGTCGCGCTTCGGAGTTCTTCCAGCTCGCCGCGCAGCGCGCCGAGGGTCTGTACGCCCACCACGAAGCGATCCTCCTGGCGCGGCGGGGCCTCGAGACCGTCGCGAAGCTGCCCGACTCTCCCGAGCGCGGCAGGCAGGAGCTGGATCTACAGACCACCCTCGGGCCGGCGCTCATGGCCACCCAGGGCTGGTCGTCTCCAGACGTTCAGGCGACCTACGATCGGGCCCGAGAGCTCTGCCAGCACGAAGAGCCGACCCCGGAGGGATTCAGCGTGCTGCGCGGCCTCTGGCAGTTCTATCTCGTACGCGGAAAGCTGGAGACCGCCCGGGAGCTCGCCGATCAGCTGTACCAGCTCGCCCGGCATCTGGACGACCCCCGGTTCCAGCCGGAGTCCCACCGCGCCAAGGGCGAGACGGCGCTGATGTTGGGTGATTTCGCAGCGGCCCGCGACGAGCTGGAACAGGGCATTGCCTGCTACGACCCGCAGGCCGTGCCGCTGCCGGAAGACCCGGGGGCGATCTGCCCGTCGATGGCCTCCTGGGCGCTCTGGATGCTCGGCGATCCCGACCAGGCACTCGAGCGAAGCGCCCAAGGGGTTGCCCGCGCGCGCGCGATCGCCAGCCCCTTCTGCCGCACGTTGACGGCGTATTTCGCCGCCGGGCTGCACCTCTTCCGGGGTGACCTGGACGAAGCCCTGGAGCAGGCGAACGAGATCGCCGACTTGTCCGAGGAGCACGGCTTCGGCCTCATGATCCTGGTCGGCGGCATCGTGCGGAACTGGGCCCTGGTCAAACAGCAGTCGACCCAAGCCGATCTCGAGCTGATGCGTGGCAACCTGGACGCCTGCCTGGCGACGGGGGCGAAGCTGATGTGGCCGTTCTTTCTCTACCTGACCGCCGACGCCTACGGAGGCGTCGGCCGGCCGGAAGACGGCCTGGAGCTGTTGACCATCGCTCAGGACACCATCGCCGAGACCGGAGAGCGGTGGTGCAGCGCGGAGATCTGGCGACTCAAGGGCGAGCTCCTGGAAGCGACAGGCTCGCCGAAGGCCGAGGTCGAAGCCTGCTACCGAGAGGCCATCGAGGTCAGTCGTCAGCAGCAGGCGAAGTCACTCGAGCTCCGCGCGGCGACGGCGCTCGCCAGGCTCTAGCCTCACCTTCTCGCCAACTCACTGCGGCGCGGCCGGTGGCGGCCGGCTCGCGCTCCGGGTGACTGCCAGACCGTCGTACTCGTCGCCGAAGAGGCTGCGGCGAATCACGACATCCACCGTGTCGCCCGCCCGCACCGTCCGATCCCAGCGCCGGACGGAGTAATCCACGGTGCCGTGGACGGTTTCGAGGCGGACCCGGGCGCCCCGTCTGGACCAGCCGAGATCTCCTCCCGGCCAGCTGTAGGAGACCGCCGAGGTGACGCTGACGCCGGCGAGCTCCAACTCGGGCTGGCGCCACTCCCAGAGCCGGGCGAAGACACCCAGGAGGAGGGCGGCGATCAGCGCCACGGCGGCCAGGATTGCCGCCACCCACCGCACCGGCCGCTCGCGCAGGCCGCGCGCGACGGAGATCGGCAGATTGAAGAACAGGTCGAAGACCGCATGCTCGAAGAGCGCGCCGCGCTCGCCGAAGACCGGCATCACGTTGGCCATTCTCCTCGTCCAGCGGCCGGCCAGGAAACGGGCCAGAGCCGGGTTGTGGGTGACCATCTGCAGCGGGAACGCCAGGTAGCCGATGACGTGGAGAAACGAGACCGGCGCGGCGACCCAGTAGTTGCGCAGATCTCTCTCCCGGATCATCAGGTAGAGCACGAACACACCCCGGGTGATGGAGCCGGGGGAGATGGGCAGCAGCTGGATCGCGGCGGCGGCCGCCGCCGCATAGCCCATGCTCTCGGGCCAGCTCAGCTCCCGGTAGACCAGGCAGTAGACCGCCACCCCGGCGCCGGCCAGGACCATCACGACCTGGGTGACCGGCACGGTGCAGACATGCACCGCCAGACAACGCAGGTACTTCTGGATGAACGGGTCCTTGATCTGACCCTCGATCTTCGCCGCCTCGGCGTCGCTGAGCATGCCCTCCTCATGGCCCAGCCGGACCTGCTCCAGCAGCACCTGCTCGCGAAACTCCGGCCGGCGCAGAAAGCTCAGGGCGTACCGGGCGCTGGCGCGGACCTGCTCCCAGGCCCAGGAGGGCTCGGCGACGAAGCGGTGCCAGCTCGCGGGCAGCCAGCCGAGGAGCAGCCTCTCGACCCAGAAGCGCGCCGGCCGCTCGATGAGCCGCAGCGCCCGCCGAGGGGCGACGCGCCCACCGCGGTTCCAGGCGACGACCGCCTCGATCCGCGCGCCACGCATCGCCCGCCGGAGGTACCCGGCGCTGGTCAGGCAACGCCTGGCGTGGCGCCGTCGCGCCGCGTAGCCCCACAGCCCGAGCAGTCGGGGGCCGAGCAGGGGCACCAGGGACAGCAGATAGAGCGCCACGAACGGCGCGCGGCCTTCGCGCAGGCGCGTCTGGTGCTCCTCGTCCAGCCGGCCGAGACTGCTCCAGGCGGTGATCGTGGCGCTCTTGACCGAGCCGCGCAGTCTTCGATCGGTGAACAGCCGGAAGAGGTGGCGCGTCAGGTCCGGCTGCGACGCCCGGTAGGCGGCATCCTGCCGCTCGAGCTCCTCGATGGCCGGCTCGAGATCGTCGAAACCGCCGTTGGCGGCGACGAAGCGCCGCAGCCGGCGCGTGTCGCAGCGATCGAACTGCACCAGCCGGCCCCGCACGAGCCCCCGCAGGATGAGCCAGAAGTCCGCCGGGCTCATGGGCAGGAAGAAGAGCAGCGCCAGGCCGGCGCGAAAATCGACCGCGGTCAACCCGGCGCCGGGAGTGTCGTCAGCTTCGAGGCGTTTGAGCGCGTTGGGCTGGCTCTTGCAGGTTCCCCACTCGTACTGCCGCGCCAGCTCCGCAGCGCCGATCTCGTGCAGCAGGGCGACCAGCCGCCGCATGAAGAGCTTCTTGTGGACGTACTCCGGGCAGTTGTGGTCCGGCGGCGGCGAGCCGCGAAACCGCCACCGCGAAAGCAGCCGGTCGTCGGCCTCGAAGGCCCAGATCCGCCCGTCGATCCACTCGTTGATCTCGCCGTAGCTGTGCAGCTCACCGTCGAAGAACGTGGCGTAGGTGTCGCAGACCGCCTCGCCGTCGCCCAGCTCCACGGCCACCGCCCGCCGGATCAGCTTCTGCCACAACACCCCCGTGCGCACCGCCTGCGGCAGGACCTGGGCGCTGAACGCACACTGGTAGCCGATGAAATAGAGCAGATTGCGGAACAGGCGGGCGAAGCCGGAGGCCGGGCTGAGGATCTTGATGGCGTAGTGCCGGCCCACCTCCAGGCCGTCGATAGCGCCGTCATCGGCAATGATCTCCAGCAGACGGATGCGGTACACCTGGCCGGCGAAGCCACCGCCGACGAAGCGCTCCACCTCGGCCACCACCCTGCCGGCGCGGGCGGGCATGACGCCGGTGACCTCGTACTCGAGCCGGTCCCCCGGGTCGTAGGCGGCCCGACGGAACGGGCGCACGAGGCCGCAGTCGGAAAAGAGCTTCTCCAGCGACCGGCGAACCGCCGGCGCGTTGTCGCGATCGGTCTCCTGCAACCTCAGCCCTCGGTGACCTTGAACACCTCGTCGTGCTCGCGGGCGTACTCCGCCACCCGGATACCGATGTCGTCCCCGGGCCGGGCCGTCTCGACCGGCTGATTGTCCACCTGCATCGACGCGATCTTCTGGGTGAAGTCGCTGGTGTGGCCCTTGATGCGGATGGTGTCCCCCTCCCGCAGCTCGCCGTCGGTCAGGTGGATGCCGGCCACGTGGATGTGGGTCCAGTAGTGGATGACGACTCCGATCTTCTGTTCGGCCATGGCCCTCTCCTCGTCAGCGTGTGGGGCACCCGCCGATGGCGCGCAACCCGTCGCTCAGCGTTCTGCCCTCATTGTCACACGGTCTTCCTTCGACGTCACTGCCCAAGCCTGCCCTTCTCACCGATCGTCGCAGCGAAACGTCGTAGCTGTCTGAAGATGCAAGACTTGCGACCGAGGGCACCGGAAGCGTGCTCGAAGCACGCTGAGGATGCCCGACCGGAGCGTAACGCCGCAGATTCAGGCAGCTACGGCGCTTCGTAGACGAGTGGTGAGCAGGGCAGGCTAGGCTCCCCCATCACCCGCCGAGCTCGCGACCCCCTGAACCCCATTCAGGGGAGCGTTCCCGTGGACCCGGCTCCGGTTGTTCGATCCGATGCTCTGCGTGCTCAAACCCGAGCGTCTCCGCGCAGCAGGCGGCCCGGCCAGGCGAGGATGC
>CALZJC010000195.1 GCA_945787525.1 Thermoanaerobaculia bacterium
GGGCCTCCAACCCGTCCGTCAGGTCGTACTCGGCCTCGATCAGCGGCCGCACCCGCACCGCGCCGCGGGCCAGCAGATCCAGGGCGGGCGCGTACGGACCACACCGCGAGCCGATCACGGTGACCTCGCCGACGACCAGCTTTGTCAGGTCCATGGGCGGCGCGCCGGCAAAGGTGCTCTTGAGCGCCAGCGTGCCGCGCGGCCGCACCATGTCGAGCGCCGCCGCGAAGCCCTCGGCGTTGCCGGTCGCCTCGACCACCAGGTCCCAACGGTCGCTGCCCGCATCGGCCACCAGGCCGGTCTCGAGCCCGAGCTGGCGCGGCAGCTCGAGCGAGCGCCGGTTGCGGCCCATGACGACCACCCCGTCGTTGGCCAGCGCCAGCACCTGCGCGACCAGCAGACCCAGGCGGCCGGGCCCGACCACCGCCACGCGGCCCGACGGCGGCACCACCGCCTGCTCGGGCACCCGCAGCGCCGCCGCCAGCGGCTCGGCGAAGACCGCCTCGTCGTCGGCCAGCCCCCCGGGAACCGGCAGCAGGTTCTCGACCGGCAGCGAGAGATAGTCGGCAAAGGCGCCGTCCCGGCCGACGATGCCCAGAACGGTGCGCGTCGCGCAGTGCTCGGGCCCCTCCTCGAGACAGACGGAACAGCGCCGGCAGCCGATGTTGATGGTGCCCACGACCCTGCGGCCGGTCCAGCCGGCGACGTCACAGCGCTCCACCCGGCCCACGAACTCGTGCCCGAGCACTCCGCGGAACGCGGCGTAACCCTTGATCAACTCCAGATCGGTGGCACAGATACCGGCCTTGAGGACCCGCACCAGCGCCTCTCCAGGCGCCGCCGCCGGTCGCGGACGATAGGCTTCCAGGCGCGCGCCCCCGTCCGTCAGGACGAGGGCGCGCATGGTCGATTCACCCACGACGGTCCACCGTCCCGGCTAGAAACGGAGCCGATAGCTGGCGGTGACGCTGCGCCCCGGCTGCGGCCGGAAAAAGGTCGCGTTGGAGAACTCGGCGTACAGCTCGTCGGTCAGGTTGTCGACCAGGACCGAGAAGACGTGTCCCACCCGGCCGCTGCTCGGCAGGGTGACGCCGGCGCTCAGCCCGTGAACGGTGAACGACGGCAGAATCTCGCCCACCGGCGGCACCGGCTCGTTGGGATCCAGAACGGCGCGCTGCGCGCCGTTGTGCCGCACCCGGTACTCCGTCCAGTAGATGCCCCGGGGCGGCTCCCAGCGCAGCCGCAGGTTGACCTTCTCGGAGACGGCGTCCCCGGTCGGCGGGTTGTCCGAGTCGACACGCTCGCCATCCAGGTAGGTGTAGTTGGCGCCGACGCTGAAGCCGTTGTCGGCACGGTAGCCCACCACCATCTCGACACCGTCCCAGCGCAGCCGATCGATGTTGCGTTGCTGGACGACGAACTGCACCTGCGTCGCCTCGATGCGGTCCTGCAGATCCTGCGGCAGCTGGGCGACCTCTTCGGGCGAGAAGAAGTACTGGACGATGCCCTTGTCGATGTCGTTGCGGAACAGCAGCAGCTCGAACACCGCGTTGGGCCGCAGGTACTTGAGTCCCAGCTCGATGTTGTCGCTCTCCTCCGAGGTCAGATCCTGGTTGAGGATCTGGAAGCCGGCGCCCTCCGGCGTCGGCCCGTTGAACAGGCGCTCGACGATATTCGGGGAGCGGAAAGCGGTGCCGTAGGAGGTCACCAGGTTGAGGTTGTCGGACACGGCGTAGACCAGGCTGGCCGAGCCGACCAGGCTGTCGTCATCGAAGTCGAGGCCGGCTACCTCCCACCCAGGGGTGGCTTCCGCTCTGGTGGCGACGTTCTGCAGGCGCGCGCCGAGCGTCAGCTTGAACCTCTCGCCGATGTCGATCTCGTCCTGAGCGAAGATGCCGAAACTCTCGTTCACCGCGTTGGGGGTGTTGGCCACGTCGTCGGTCGTCACCACCGGCACCTCGAACGGCGGGAAGGGAAAGCGCAGCCTGGTGGTGGTCAGCGAGCTGTCGGTGTTGCTCGAATCGTCGCTGTAGAACTCGACGCCATAGGTGAGCAGATGGCGCGCCCCGGCCAGCTTGATGCCCTGTGCCCGCACGCCGAAGGTCTCCAGGTTGGTGAAGTTGACGCTGTCGGCCTCGACCGAGGAAGGGGGAGCGCCCGGAAAAAGCGGTCCGATATTGATGTCGATGTCGTTGGCGAGCTGTCGCTCGTTGGACTGGTAGTAGGCCTTGACCTCGAGGCTGTCCGCCAGCATGCCGTCGAGCGCCGAGGCGATGTAGCCGGCGCTCAGGCGATCGAAGTCCTGAAACGGGTAGAGAATGCGGATGCGGAACTCCTCCTCGACGCCCAGCGCCGCCGGCTCGACAAAGCCGAACCCGGTCTGCTCGGCGCTGTAGCGCTGGAAGCGGAAGAACAGCTCCTGGCTGTCGCTCAGCTGCTGCCCCAGGTAGCCGTAGAGCGACTCGTCCTTCACCCCCGAGTCGACCACCGGCGTGTCGCCGGCGAGCGAGATGTCGCCGAAGCTGCCACCGGGCGCGTCGTAGTCGGAAGCGTCGCGCCTGCTCAGCCCGAGCTGCAGCGAGGTCCGGTGCCAGCGCCCATCGACGGTGCCCTGGCCCTTCCACTGATCCCCCACCGAGCGAGACAGCGCCACGAAGCTGCCCGCCAGGCCGCCGGCACCGCGATAACCCGGAGTCTTGGGGATCAGGTTGAGGACGCCGCCGATGGCGTCGCTGCCGTAGAGCACCGACGCCGGGCCGCGCACCACCTCGACGCTGTCCATCGACTCGGTGTCCACCAGGCCGGGGATCTCGCCGAAGTCGGTCTGCCGACGGGGGTTGTTCATGCGCAGGCCGTCCTGCAGAAACAGCACCCGCAGGCCGCGCTGGCCGCGGATCACCGGCCGTGTCTGGTTGGGACCGACCCCGTTGACGTCGACACCCGGCTGATAGCGCAGCAGATCGGCGGCGCTATCCGGCGCCAGCCGCTGGATCTCTTCGCGGTGCAGCACGCTCACCGGCGTCGACACCTCGAACGCCTCGGTGCGGCTACCGGTGGCGGTGACGGTGGTGCTCGAGAAGAAAGAGGTCATCTCCTCCTCTTCCTCTTCCTCCTCCTCCTTGGCCTCCGCCGCCGGATCTTCGGCTGGCGCCGGCTCTTCGGCGACGGCCCAGGCCGGCAACAGAAGGGCGGTGGCCAGCAACGCCGCGGCGGCCAGGCGGAACGGCAGGGCCTTGAGTGACAGCTGCGGGAACAACGATTGGAACGTGCTCTCGATCATGATTCGGACCTCTCTCCTTGTCCTTGTTTCCCAGTGGGCCACGGGTGGCCCCGGCTTCATCCGTGGAGCCTGGCGCTCCGCTGCGGCGTCTCGGTGAGACGCCGGTGCTCAGGGACGAAGAGAGACGGGAGGGGGACGGGAGAAGAGGACCCGAGACCAGCCGGCGCTGGCGCGGCGGAATCTCTGCGGACGGCGATAGGTGGGCCGCCCGGCCGAAGAAGAACCGCCCTTGACGCCGATGGCGGCGCCCAGCACCAAGAGGGCTAGCATCGCCAAGGCCGCGGGCAGGATGCCGTCGGAGACCTGCTCGACCGCCGGCAGCGAGGCCCCGGGAGTAAAGGCGTGCAGCAGGACCACCACCAGCCAGAGAACGCCGGCGCGTCTACCGCGCAGGACCGGCAGGCCCCTCCGCCACAGTCGGAGCAGGGCGAAGACCAGCAGCGCCGAGACGATCCAGCGCACGACAACGACCGGCTGCAGCATCGAACCGTCGGTGAGTCGCTGCCACAGCAGGCCGCCATGGAAGACGGTAATCACCGCCGTCAGCGCGAAACCGCCGAGGCCTACCAGCCGGCGCCGGGCGCCGATCGTTCGACCAGTCCGCTTCATCTCGGCGGCATGCTAGCCATGCCTCGACGGACCGTCAACGGCCCTACCCCCTACCGGGGTGGGTATGCCCGAACACCCTTGGAGAGGGAACAAAGCCGGCTCCCGGGGGAGGGAGCCGGCTCTCGAACCCACCCGCGGGCGGCGCCGGCAGCGCGCGGCAGAAGTCTGGACGATGGCGCTAGAGCTCGATGCTGATCCGGGTGTAGTAGTAGCCGCCGTTGAAGCCGAACGGCGCGGTGCGGCGCGGATAGACGAAGATGCCGTTGAACGAGTTGGACGGGATGTTCTCGTCCGGGTAGGTGTCGAAGATGTTGTTGGCCCCGAGGTGCAGCTTGTAGCTGCCGCCGAACTTCCAGGACAGATCGAAGTCGGTCAGCCACTTGCCGGCGAAGACCTGCTTGCGGGCCGGGTCGGAGGCGGACTCGGTGGAGGCCACCTTGCCGAAGTAGTTGGCCCGCACGATGCCGGAGAAGTCACCCTTCGAGTAGCGCGCCGACAGGTTGTAGTGCTGGTGCGGCTGCGCCTCCTGGATGTAGACCCGCTCGATCTCGTTGAAGAGAGTCTCGCCCAGGCCGGCCAGCAGCGGCGGCGTCTTGATGTCGAGGATGTCGGTCGAGGTCCAGTTGAAGGCGCCGGTGAGATCCACCTTGCCCTCCCCGGCTGGGGTCGAGTAGGCGATGACCAGGTCCAGCCCCTCGGTCTCGGTGTCCAGCGCGTTGACGAAGAACTGGCCGGCGCCGACGCCGATCGAGTCGAGCAGTGGCGCAACCTGCGGGATACCGGTGCTGAACCGGCCGCTCAGCACGATGCGATCGTCGATGTCGATCGAGTAGATGTCGGCGGTGATCGACAGGTTGTCCTTCGGCCGGGCGGTGAACCCGAAGCTCAGGCTGGTCGAGGTCTCCTCCGTCAGGGTCGGCACTCCGAGGACCGTGGTGAGCGGGCTCGGGTTGCGGAACGTGCCCACTTCGACCGGTGTCAGCACGCCGCCCACATCGACGAACTGGGTGCTGATGTTGGCCAGGTTCGACTGGTGCAGCGACGGGGCGCGGAAGCCGGTGGACACCGAGCCGCGCAAGGCGAAGCTGTCGTTGACCTCGAACCGCCCCGTCAGCTTGCCGTCCACCGTGTTGCCGAAGTCGCTGAAGTCCTCGAACCGGGCGGCCAGGCCGACGAGGAACTTGTCGCTGACCGGGATCTCGACGTCGCCATAGAGCGCCATGCTGTCGCGCGACGCGTTGACCTCGTTGACCGGCTGGAAGCCGGGGAACACCTGGATTCCCGCCGGCGAGACCCCACCGAACTGGTTGGGCACACCACCGTCTTCATAGGAGACCGGCTCGCCCGCCACGATCTGGTAGCCGTCCTCCCGGTACTCGAAGCCGGCCGCGACAAACGACTTGCCGATGGTGCCGAACAGATCCAGGTTGAAGGTCGTCTGGTCGAACTTGAGAGTGCCGGCGTCGGCGGAGGTCGGGCTGTCCGCTCCCAGAGAGGTGTTCGCCGAGTTCGAGATGAAGAAGTTGAACTTGTTCTCGCCGTTCACGACGCCGGCATCGTATGACCAGCTGTCACCGATCGAGCCGCGGTAGCCGATCGCCACCGACGTGTCATCGACAGTGGTGTTGATCAACGGCAGGTGCCCGTCCGGATGCAGGAAGATGTTGGTCCGGCTCTGGCCGGGCAGCCGGTTGAAGCCGGCCGACTCGCCGTCGCGCTCGGAGACGCCGCCGAAGAAGTAGAAGCCGCCGTCGCCGGACGGTATCTCGCCGTTGAAGAACAGATGCAGGTTCTCCGACTCGGCGTCGCCGTAGCGGTGGTTGAGCCGGTTGTAGCCGGCCTCGCGGGGGTCCGGGCTGCCGTCGGGCAGGCTGGCGTAGATCTGCCGCGGGTCGAGGCCGGCCCGGTTTGTGAAGCCACGGTTGCGGACCTCCGCCGTGACGTTGAAGAAACCAGCGTCGCCGATCTCCCAGCCGTGGTTGACGCCGACCTGCAGGGTCTCGCCATCCCCCTCGTAGTGCTGGCCCGCGGTCAGGTCGATGCGGGTCGTATCGGTACCCTGTTTGAGAATCACGTTGATGACGCCGGCGATGGCGTCGGAGCCGTACTGTGCGGCGGCGCCGTCGCGCAGGATCTCGATGCGCTCGATGGCGCTGGGCGGGATGGCGTTGAGATCGACGCCGGCGGTGCCCCGACCGATCGATCCGTTGACGTGCACCAGCGCGCTGGTGTGCCGCCGCTTGCCGTTCACCAGCACCAGGGTCTGGTCGGGGCCGAGGCCGCGCAAAGTCGACGGACGCACGATGTCGGTGCCGTCCGAGATGGCAGAGGTCGAAAAGTTGAACGACGGCGCCAGGAACTGGATCATCCGGCTGGTCTCGCTGAGCCCGATGTTCTCCAGGTCCTCCGAGCTCAGCACGTCGACCGGCACCGGCGTCTCGGTGGCGGTGCGGGCGGCGCGCGAGCCGAGCACGACCAGCTCGTCGCCGAACGCGGAGAGGCTGGACGGCAGCGAGAAGTCGACGGTCTGGGAGCCGTCAGCGGCAACCGAGACCGACTTCTCCTGGGTGCGATGGCCGCTGGCGGCCGCGAGCAGCAGGTAGTCGCCGGCCGCCAGGGTCAGCGAGTAGCCGCCGTTGGCGGCGGTGGTCACATCACGCCCGCTCTTGATGACGAGAACGGTGGCGCCACCGAGCGGCTTGCCGGCCGCGTCGGTAACCGTCCCGGAGACCGTGCCCGCGAGCACCGCGGCCGGCGCCAGCAGGAACAGGAGCGCGACAACAGCAGAGAGCCGCTTGCCGCCAGAACTGGCCGGTACGCCCGACGGGTCTGGATTGATGGATCGGACCATGTCTGGATCCCCCTTTCGGTACGCTCGCGACGACTCACGCCACGACGAGTCACCGGGACTCTCGTGGCCCCGGCAACCGCTCGCGGCGCGGCACGCCGCTTGCAACTCGTAAACTTGTGGTCATGATAGCGCTCGCCCCCCGGCCTGACAAGCGCGCGCCGCGCCGCGCCAGCCGATGAGACCGCGCCTTACACTCGCGATCGTCCCGCTCCTGGCGGCGGCTCTGCTCACCGGCGCCATCGCCGAGGAGATCGATCTCACCTCCAGGGCGATGGCCCAGCTCGACGGCGAGTCCGCCGCCACGGGACTCCTGGCGCTTTCGGCGACCGTCACTCTGGGCGATGGCCGAGCCTCGCGGCCGGACATGATCCCGGCCTCCCTCGAGCTCCTGCTACCCGCCTCCGCGGCACCCGGCGGCAGGCTCGACCTGGCGATCGTCC
>CALZJC010000196.1 GCA_945787525.1 Thermoanaerobaculia bacterium
CTCCCAGAGACTCTCCGGCGCCTCAAACATGACCAGGCGGGCGGGGTCTTCCCGCAGGAAGGCGTCTCCGACCGTCAAGACGGGCCCTAAATCGGGGCCAGCCCGCAGGGCGCCCCGAATGGGCCCGCGGTGCCCCATCCACAAACGGTTCCTTACGCGCTCCGAACCCCGCCTCGCCCACGGTCCCCCGCTAACGGATTAACCAGCCGACCGGAGGGAAAACCCCGCCCGCCCCTTGACGCCCGCAATGCGCGCCTCACCACCTCCGCCAAGCAACGCCCCACGCCACCGCGCCGCCGCACTTCGCTAGAGGGGCCAGAAGATGGGCAGGACGAGGAGCGTCGTGATCAGGCAGACGATGGTGAGCGGCAGGCCGACCTTGATGTAGTCGATGAAGCGGTAGCCGCCGGGGCCCATGATGAGCACATTGGCCGGGTGCGCCACCGGGCTCATGAAGCTCGCCGAAGCCGACAGGGAGACCGTCATCACCAGAGCGTAGGGCGACAGCCCCAGCTGGCTGGCGGTGCTGAGGGCGATGGGCGCCATCAGGATCGCCACCGCCGCGGTCGGCATCACCTGGGCGGCGACCGCGGTGGTCAGGTAGAGCGCCGCCACCAGCCAGAGCGGTCCCATGCCCCCGACCAGCTGCACCACCTGCGACGTCAGCAGCTCCGCGGCGCCGGTCGACTGCATGGCCAGGCCCAGCGGCAGCATGCCGGCGATCAGGAAGACCGCCCGCCACTCGATCGAGCGGTAGGCGTCGTCCATCGTCAGGCAGCCGGTGAGCACCATCAGCAACGCGCCGCAGATGGCGGCGATGTAGATCGGCAGCCAGCCGACCAGCACCGTGAGCACCACGCCGCCCATGATCAGCGCCGCGACGGGTGCCCGCTCCAGGCGCAGCGGCTCCTGCGCCTCCTCGGTCAGCACCAGGAAGTCCGGTTCGCTGCCGAGCACCTTGAGCTTCTCGCGCGGTCCGTGCAGCAGCAGGGCGTCACCGAACCGCAGAGGCAGATGCCGCAGATTCTCTCGCAAGGTCCGCCCCTCGCGCGTGACGGCCAGGACATTGAGACCGTACTTCTCTCGGAAGTGCAGCTCGACCAGCGTCTTGCCGGCGATCCCGGCGCGCGGCGCCAGGACCGCCTCGGCGATCGCCACGCGGTCTGATTCCAGGCCTTCGAGGTCGGCCTCGCCCGGGTCACCGATCTTGAGGTTCTGCAGACCGGAGAGCGCCTTGACGTCTTCTTCGTTGCCTTTCACCAGCAGGGTGTCGCCGGCCTCGATGCGCTCTTCGGCCGCCGGCATCAGGCGCGTGGTTCCGCCCCTGACGATTCCCATGACCCCGAGGCCGAAGTCGTAGCCCAGCCGGCTCTCCGCCAGCGTCAGGCCAGCCAACGGCGAGCTCTCGGGCACCTTGAGGACCATCAGCCGTTCCTCGAGGGCGAACTCCTCGGTGCGCGAGGTCTTGGCGATGATCACCTCCTCGGCGGCGCGCAGCCTGTCCAGCTGCTCCGGAGTGCCCTGCACCAGGAGGATGTCGCCGACCTCGAGCGGCATGGTCTCCAGCTTGGTGCGTCGCACCTGGTCGCCACGCTGAACGGCCAGAACGATGGCTCCGAAGCGGCGCCGGAAGTCGATCTCGGCCAGGTTCTGTCCGGCCAGCGGACAATCGGGCGGCAGCTCCGCCTCGACGACCTCGATCTCGGCGCTGAGCAGCTGACCGACCGGCAGCGACGAGGTCTCGAAATCCAGAAACCCGTGGCCGCTCATCTCGACCAGCTTCTCGACCTCGCCTTCGACCAGCAACCGGTCCCCGGCCTCGAAGACGATCGACGGGTCCGGCGCCAGCTGGCTGCCGCCCTCGTGCTGGATCGCCAGCACGCTCAGCCCGAGCGCCGGACCGAAGCGGCTCTGCGCCAGGGTCTTGCCGACCAGGGCCGAGTCATCGGGCACCAGCACCGCGAACAACCTCTCTTCGAGCGCATAGACGTTCTTCAGATCCTCGGCCGCCACCCCCCGCCGATCGGCGCGCTCCGGCAGCAGGCGACGCCCCACGAACGCCATGTAGAGAATCCCGGCGATCACCACCGCGCCGCCGACCGGCGCGAAGTCGAACAGGTCGAACGAGTCGAGCCCCGCCTCGTCTACCGCCGCCGAGATGAGCAGGTTGGGCGGCGTGCCGATCTGCGTGGTCAGGCCGCCGAGCAGAGAGCTGAAGGCGAGCGGAATCAGCAGCTTCGAGGGCGGCCGGCCGGTTCGCTTGGAGATGTCCATGACCACCGGCAGCAGCAGCGCCGCAACCCCGACGTTGTTCATGAACGCGGACAGGAAGGCGGCGGTGAGCATGATCAGGGCGATCAGCCGCATCTCGCCGCTGCCCGCCAGCCGCAGCACCTGGCGGCCCACCAGCCCGGCGATGCCGGTGCGCGACAGCCCACCGCTCAGGATGAACACCGCCCAGACGGTGATCACCGCCGGGTTGCTGAATCCCGATAGCGCCTCCTGCGGGCCGACCAGCCGGGTCAGGGCGAGCAACGCCAGGACCAGCAGGGCGACGACGTCTACCCGCAGCTTCTCGCTGATGAAGAGCGCGACGGCGACCCCGAGGATCGCCAGCACGAGTCCGATCTGGAACGTCATCTGAGCCTGCAGCCCATGGGCGGTCAGATTGCGATTCTATGCTGGCGACGGCGGGCGCCCGACTCAGCCCGGTGTCGCGGCCGACTCGGCCCGGCAGAGATAGAAGACCAGCTCCTCGCCGCGACGCTCCAAGCGCAACAGCTCGTGACCCGAGCGCTGGCTGAAGACCGCCATGTCGAGCTCGGCGACGGGATCGGTGGCCACGACCTTCAGCACTTCGCCGGCGGCGAGGCCGGCCAGCGCCCGCTCGGTGCGTAGCACCGGCAGCGGGCAGTAGAGCCCGCGGCAATCCAGCTCGCGCGCCGGGTTCGGACTGCTGCCGTCCTCAGTTGGCGCCGCTCTCTCCATCCCCGTAGGCCTGCGCCAGGGCGCAGATGTTCTTGCCCAGCTCGAGCTCGGACGCCTTGGCCTCCTTCACTTCGACGAGGCCGGCGTTTACCCGCTTGATCTCGATGTACTCGTCCGGGAACTTCGGCAGGCTGGCGAGAATATAGGCGACGAACTCCTCTTCGCCGCCGGCGGCCATCGCCAAACCGCCGTTGCGTTGGCGAAGGCCGCCCAGCTGGGCCGCGAAGAGACCGTTATCGCCCTCTTCCGCCAGGCTCGCGAAGTGCCCCGGCATGACCAGCGTGTCGTCGGGCAGCTCCAGCAGCCGCCGCAGCGAGGCGAAGTGAATCGGCGCCCAGGTGTCGCCGTGGCCGCCGAGGTCGGGCCGGGAGATCGACTCGATGAAAATGCTGTCGCCGGTGAACAGATAGCGCTCGTCCAGCAGGAAAGCCATGTTGCCCAGCGTGTGGCCCGGCACGTGCACGGCGGTCACGCGATGGCGGCCGATCTCGAACGTCTGTCCGTCGCGCAGATAGGCGTAGTCGATACGCGCCGGCAGCACGTCGATCGGATGGATGCCGTCGTAGGGATGCAGGTGGTACGGCGCGCCGGTGGCCGCGGCCAGGGCGGGGCCGCCGCTGATGTGGTCGGCGTGGCCGTGGGTGTCCAGCACGAGCTCGATCTTCCAGCCGCGCTCGCGCGCCAACTCGAGATAGTGGTCGATGTGCCGCAGCGGGTCGATCACGACGACGCGTTCACCGCTGGCAACGACATAGCTCAGACAGCCGCGCGCCGGCCGGCTGACCTGCAGGATGGTCAGCTCCTCGCTCTCGACCACCGGCCGGATGGCGTAGTGATCGCCCCAGGCGGCGGTGCCGCCTGCCAGGTTGAACGCCTCGAACTCGAGGCGGCGCAGAGCCTCGGCGACGAACTCGGAGGTGTCGCCCTTGGCGCAGACCGCCAGGATCGCCTTGTCACGCGGCAGCTTCTCGGCCCACTTCTGACCCAGGAAGGCCTTGAACGAGTCCACCACGTCGTCGAACTCGTCGACCTCGAGCATCTCGTAGTAGGGCACGTTGACGGTCGGCAGCGGCCGGCGGCCCTCGATCTGCCACGCTTCGAACTCGTCCTCGTTGCGCACGTCGAAGACAAAAAACTCGTCGCCTGTCTCGAGACGAGCGTGCAGCGCCTCGACCCCCCACTCGGTCCCTTCCTTCTGATTCGCCATCCCCTGACTCCTTCGTTGACTCGTTGGCTCGCCTGACCGCCGCGAGCGAGCGCCCCGTTCCGCCGCTTGACGGGCAGCTTGACATACTGCCGGGGGTATCGTAGGTTAAACCAGGCTGCAGTTATTTGTCCACTGTCGGGCGCTACACCCGGCGCCGGAGGATCGCGATGAGCGAAGTCACATTCGACGACGAGCTGGATGCCCGAGGGCTCAACTGCCCGATGCCGCTGGTCAAGGCTCGCAAGCAGATCGGCAGCCTGGACCCGGGCCAGGTGCTGAAAGTCGTCAGCACGGACCGTGGATCGATCAAGGACTTTCAGGGCTGGGCGAAGATCGCCGCCAATATCGAGCTCTTGGCGCAGGAGACCGAGGCCGAGGACGATCAAGACCTCTTCCTGCACTATGTCAAGCGAGTCAACTGAGGAGACCGAGATGACCGTCAGCGAAGTGGATCAGCCGCCGCAGACTACCGACGACGCACAGGCGCTTGCCGCCCGCTGCCTGGCTCTCGAGGAGCGGCTCGACAGACTCGAGGCCGCACAGCCGGAGGACAAGGTGGCCATCGTCGTCTTTTCGGGCGACCTCGACAAGGTGCTCGCCTCGTTCGTCATCGCCACCGGCGCCGCCGCGCTGGGCCAGGAGGTCAGCATGTTCTTCACCTTCTGGGGTCTCAGCGTGCTCAAGAAGCAGAGAAAGCTCGAAGGCAAGAACCTGTTCGAGAAGATGATGGCGACGATGTCGCCCTCCAGCTCGAAGCAGCTGCCGGTCTCGCAGATGAACTACTTCGGCATCGGCGCCAAGATGCTGCGCAAGATGATGGCCGACAAGAACGTCGCATCGCTCGAGGAGATGATCGAGATGTCGCAGGAGATGGGCGTCAAGATGCTCGCCTGCGAGATGTCGCGCGACGTCATGGGCATCTCCGAAGAGGAGTTGATCTCCGGCCTCGAGCCCGCCGGTGTCGCCGCCTTCCTCGGCGAGTCGCTGCGCTCGCGCACCAACCTGTTCATCTGAGAGCCTCGACGATGCCCGCCACCGCGGCCCCCAGCACGGTCTCCGAAGAGGACAAGAAGACCCTCATCGACCGTCTGGCGCGGGTCGAGGGACAGCTGCGCGGCGTGCAGCGCATGATCGCCGAAGAGAAAGAGTGCGAGGCGATCGCCCAGCAGCTGGCGGCCGCCCGCGGCGCCCTCAACAAGGCGTTCGCCGAGCTGATCGCCTGCGCCTTCCAGCACCGTCTGGCGAGTCATCAAGCCGGCGATGACAGGCGGGACCAGATCTCCGAGATAGTCCAGCTGCTGGCCAAGTACGGCTGACGAGGCGGCCGCCGGGCCGCCGCCGCCGGTCAGCAGCCGCTGGAGCGGCCCGAGTCCCCGTACATACGGGTAGGGGTATCTGAACCGCGCCGCCTACCCGGCCGCGAGCGGAGGCCCTACCCGGTAGGCGGTCGCGCCGCCGCGGCCTGCTTGCGATGCTCATCGGGCCGCCGGCCGTGCCGACGACGCACGCCGGCCACAGAAGAGGAGGAGTCTCATGAGCAGCCGCACATCGACAGAGACCGTCTGCCGCGTCGCGCTCCTGGCCATCGCCATCGGGCTGGTCGCCGGCGCGGCCATGGCCACGAACGGCTACCTGATCCACGGCATAGGCACCCGCGCCAAGGCAATGGGCGGCGCCGGCGTGGCGCTCCCCCAGGACGCCCTGGCGCCCGGCACCAACCCGGCCGGCCTGGCCTTCGTCGGCAAGCGCTACGACGCCGGCGTGGGCATATTCAACCCCAACCGGAAGTACACCGTCACCGGCGCCCCGACGGGCTTCCCCGGCACTTTCGGCCTTCTCCCGGGCACCGTCGAGAGCGACTCGACAACGTTCGTCGTGCCCAACTTCGGAGTCAGCTGGGAGCTCGGCGGAGGCAAGAGCACCGCCGGCCTGGCCCTCTACGGCCAGGGTGGCATGAACACCGACTACCCCACCAACACCTTCTTTGGCACCTCTCCCACCGGCGTCGATCTGTCGCAGATGTTCATCGTCCCGACCTGGGCGAAAAAGGACGCCAGCGGCATGCACGCCTTCGGCATCTCGCCGATCCTGGCCATCCAGTTCTTCGAGGTCCAGGGCATCCAGGCGTTCGGTGGCTTCTCGTCCGATCCGACCAAGCTGTCGAACAACGGCCACGACCAGTCGACCGGCTTCGGCATCCGCCTCGGCTACATGGGCCGCTTCACCGACAACTTTTCGCTCGGCTTCAGCTGGCAGAGCGAGATCGGCATGGACGAGTTCAGCGACTACGCCGGCCTTTTCGCCGATCAGGGCGGCTTCGACATTCCCTCCAACTGGACCGTCGGCTTCGCCTACAAGGTCGGCGCCGACTCGGTGTTGGCGGTGGACTACCAGGAGATCCTGTACAGCGACATCGGCTCGGTCGGCAATCCGTTCCTGCCCAACCTGTTCATGGCGCCGCTCGGGGCCACGGGCGGTGCTGGCTTCGGCTGGCAGGACATGTCGGTCATCAAGGTCGGTTACCAGTGGGGCAGCGCTCCCTGGACCTGGCGGGTCGGGGTCTCCACCGGCGACCAGCCGATTCCGCCGAGCGAGGTGCTCTTCAACATCCTGGCGCCCGGCGTCATGGAGGAGCACTTCACTGTCGGCTTCACCCGTGAGATCGGCACCAGCAGGGCGTTCAGCATGTCTTTCATGCACGCGCCCTCGGTCACGGTCACCGGAGCCAACCCGCTCGAGGTTCCAGGTCAGCAGACCATCGCCCTCGAGATGGACCAGTTCGATCTCGAGTTCGGCTTCTCCTGGGGCCTCGCCCCCCGAAGCACGATGAAGCTCAGCCCGCCTCCCGGCCGGGAGGCGGGCTTCTCTCTTTTCAGCCGCCGTAGAGCCGGCAGGAGGTCGCCTTGATCACCAGGAAGACCTCGCTTCCCGGTGCGATGCCCAGGGCAGCGGGCGTCGTCTCGACCACCTCCACGCTGAC
>CALZJC010000197.1 GCA_945787525.1 Thermoanaerobaculia bacterium
GCGCCGGCGATACCCGCGTCGGCGAACAGGCGCTCGGCGGCGTCCAGCAGATTCGTCTTGGTGCCGGTCTGGGTGGCGGTGACGCTGGTCATGATCAGTTCAATCAAACGACCGTTTGATTCTGTCGGCAAAGAGCGCCCCGAGTCAAGCCGAGGGTCGGAGGCCTGGCAGGCCGCGCCGACGCAGGTGCAGTCTTCGCCGCTGCAGCTCAGGTCGTCGCAGTTGGCGCCGGCCTCACAACGCATCTGGCAGGCGCCGTCCGTACAGGTGAAGTCGCAGTCGTCGCCCGTGGCGCAGGAGGCGGGGCGATCCGGGGTGACGCTCAGACCACGCCCGCCCTCGACGTGGACGACTCTGGGCAAATCCGGAGGGAAGGGTCACCGATTCCTGTTGCCAGGCGCACTCCTCTCGAGGGTCTCATTTCAGTCCCATGGCTCGGCCCGCGCGGTGGCGAATTGCATGCCCGGCTTGAAGAGGGCCGTGTAGATGCGAGCCCGGACAGGCAGCCGGCCGGTCTCGAGCACCGACTTGAGAGCGCTGAGGGCCAGGGGGTGGGCGCGGCGGAAGCGACGATAGGTGGCGGTTTCTCGAAGAAAGCGGTCGTGCACGAGCAGGACCCGAGTGCCGTCCGGTGTCGGATCCAGCTCCACGCTGATCCGGCTGGCCGGATCGTCGAGATCCGCGGCAGCGAAGCTGTGCACGAACCGGCGAGGCGGCTCGAGGGCGAGGATCTCGCCGCCGGCCAGGAGTCGCTGGCGGTTGTCGGTGACGAAACGCCAGCGACCACCCGGGCGCATCTCTGCCTGGAGCACGGCGTCGAAGTAGTGGGGCAGGGGCGTCTCGGTGCGAGTGAACGCCTCCCAGACCGCCGGCGGCGGCGCGGCGACGTCGAATTCGCAGCGTAGCTGCGACTCACCGGACTCCACGACCTCCTCGCAGGAGACCTCGGAACCGGTGATGAGCAACAGGCTCCCGAGGATCGCGAGAGCGCCGAGTGTCAGCGAGATATAGAGCCAGCGAAGCCAGGACCTGCCGCGGGCGGGCCTGGCGGGCTGGCGCCCTCGACTCGTCGGCGCAGCCGCAGGACGGGGGCCCTGCGGGGCCCCAGCACCGTCCGCCGGTCGTTGGGCGACCGCTACTCCCCCCGCTCCAGCCGGGCCGGCCCGGCCGCCGCCACCTCGTCCGGGCAGCCGCTGGCGTAGAGCTTGAAGTTCTCGACGAAGCGCGCCGCCAGTCCGTCGTAGCGCTTCCAGTACTCCTCTTCGTCGCCCCATGTCTTCTCGGGCGACAGGAGATCTTCGGGCACCTCGGGACAGCTCAGGGGTACCTCGAAACCGAACAGCTTGTCCGTGCGGTACTCCACTTTGTCGAGGCTACCGTCGAGGGCCGCGTTGAGCAGGGCGCGGGTGTGGTGGATGGAGATGCGCTTGCCGGTGCCGAAGGGGCCGCCGGTCCAGCCGGTGTTGACCAGCCAGCAGCGCGAGCCGTGTTTCTCCATCTTCGACTTGAGCATGCTGGCGTAGACGTAGGGGTGATGCACCATGAACGGCGCCCCGAAGCATGCACTGAAAGTGATCTTGGGCTCGATGCCGAGGCCGATCTCGGTGCCGGCGATCTTGCTCGTGTAGCCGCTGATGAAGTGGTAGAGGGCCTGGTCGGGCGTCAACCGGGCGATCGGCGGCAGCACGCCGGAGGCGTCGCAGGTGAGCAGCAGGATGTTGCTCGGGTGCGACTCCGTGCGGCCCGCCTCGAGAACCCCGGCAACGTAGTCGAGCGGATAGCTGCAGCGGGTGTTCTCGGTGTACTTGTCGTCCTCGAGGTCGAGCCTGCGGGTCACCTCGTCGAACACGACGTTCTCGAGAATGGTGCCGAACATGCTCGTGGTGGCGTGGATCTGCGGCTCGTGCACGGGGCTCAGGCGGATGACCTTGGCGTAGCAGCCGCCCTCGAAGTTGAAGACGCCGCCGTCGCTCCAGCCGTGCTCGTCGTCACCGATGAGCTGGCGTTTGGGATCCGCGGACAGGGTCGTCTTGCCGGTGCCCGAGAGACCGAAGAAGAGCGCCGCGTCGCCCTCGTGGCCCACGTTGGCCGAGCAGTGCATTGCCAGAACGCCGAGGTTCGGCAGCAGGTAATTGAGCACCGTGAAGATCGACTTCTTGATCTCGCCGCCGTAGGAGGAGCCGGCCACCAGCGCCAGGCGCTCGGCGAAGTTGATGATGATCGCCGTGTCGCTGCGGGTGCCGTCGATGATCGGGTCGGCCTTGAAGCGCGGCAGGGCGATGACCGTGAACTCGGGAACGAAGTTCTTGTAGCGATCCCACGAGCGCGGCGGAATGAACATGTTGCGGGCGAACTGGCTCTGCCAGGCGTCCTCGGTGATCACCCGCACCGCCAGCCTGTACTCCGGATCGTGGCCGGCGTAGCAGTCCTGGACGAAGACCTCCTCGCCCTGCAGATAGGCCTGCATGCGGGTCACCAGGCCGGCGAACTTGTCGGCCGAGATCGGGCGGTTGTATTCGCCCCACCAGATCTTGTCGGCGCTCTCCTGCTCCTCGACGATGAACTTGTCGTTGGCGGCGCGGGCGCTCCACTTGCCGGTGTTGACGATCATCGGGCCCTGGTTGACGATGCTGCCCTCGCCGCGGAATATGAACTCCTCGTAGAGGGCCTCGGTGGGCAGGTTCCAATACACCTGCTTCAAGTGCTTGATGCCCTGATTCTCGAGGCAGAAATCGCTCTTGAGATCGGTGGCGTGCTTCTGAGCCGGAGAGTTGATCTTCAGGTATTTGGACATCGACGCTCTCCCCTAGGTCCAGTCCCGCACCAGCTTGCGGTCACCGATGTAGAGCTCGTTCGGGGCGTTCGGATCGAGCGCCCACTTCATGCGCTCGATGCCCTCGGTAATGTCCTTCACCGCGCCGCAGAAGCTCAGGCGAAGGTAGCCGTCCATCCCGAACTCGACCCCCGGAACGGTCACTACCTGCACTTTGTCGAGCAGGAACTCGGACAGCCGCGCCGAGTCCCCGTCGTAGTGGTTGAAGTCGGCGAAGCAGTAGAACGTGCCGTCCGGCGGCGTGACGTGCACGCCGTCGAAGCTCTTCAGACGCTCGAGCAGGATGTCGCGGTTGTTGCGTAGCGTCAGACGCAGGTTCTCGACCGACGACTGGACGCCGTTGATGGCCGCCACCGCCGCCTTCTGCAGCACCCCGGGTGGACCGCTGGTCTGGTGCCCCTGGATGTTGCTCATGACGCGGATGAGCTCCGGGTTGGCCACCGCCCAGCCGATGCGAAAGCCGGTCATGGCGTACTGCTTGCTGACCCCGTTGACGACGATCAGCTTGGACTTGTCGCCCAGGGACTGGGCGTACTCGTAGCAGTTCACCGGCTTCTTGCCGTCGAAGATCAGCCGGTGGTAGATGTCGTCCATGATCAGGTAGAGGTCTTCCTTCTCGCAGAACTCGACCACTTCGCGGATGAAGTCGGCCGCGTACATGACGCCCGAGGGGTTGTTGGGGCTGTTGATGATCACCGCCCGGGTGTAGCTGCCGACGCGCTGGGTAATATCCGAAAGTCGGGGGTAGAAGGTGCCGTCCTCGGCCGGCGCGGGCACCGGAATGGCCCCGCACAGCTTGACCATGTCGGGATAGCTCACCCAGTAGGGCGCCGGGAAGATCACCTCGTCCTGCGGGTTGAGGATGGCCTGCAACGCCACCATGATCGCCTGCTTGGCGCCGCTCGAGGCGATCACCTGCTCCGGGGTCACGCGGTGGAAGTAGAAGTCCTTGGTGTAGCGGATGATCGCCGCCTTCATCGCCGGCGTGCCGGCGGCCGGCGTATAGCGCACCTCGCCCGAGTTGAGGAGATTGGCCGCGGCGACCACGGCGTCGAGTGGCGCCCGACTCTTGGGCTCACCGCCGCCCAGGTGGATCACCGGGTCCCCCTTGGCGCGCATGACGGCGGCCCTCTCGTTCATCCTCAGCGTCACCGATTCGCCAATGGTGCGGCCGATCTGGCTGATACTCATGGGCTCATCCTCCGGTCGATAGGCATGGCTGGCCCGTGCCCTGGTAGATGTGCTCGGGAAAAGGCCGCCGGCGGCACCGACGAACGGGTTCCCAGAGGGCTGATTGTAGCCCGCGGGGGAGTCGCGCCCACACCGCATTGACACGGCGTCCGGCCCGCCTGTTCAGGTAGTCTGCGGCCAGGGTCATTCGGCACCGGGACCTGTACCGGGTCAGCGCGCCGAATCTGCGGCCCCGGGACCGGGCACCGGCCGGCGCCTGTCCGCGACGCCCTCAGCCGCCCATCAGCATCCGCCAGTCGTCCAGGGAGCGGATTCTGAGGTAGGCGTTCTGGCTGAGCTCATCGCCGATCGTCGAGGTCTCGCTGGGCCCGTAGTGGTGGCCGGGGTAGAGCACCGTCTCGGGTGGCAGCTTGGCCAGCACCTGGGTGAGGCTGGCGTACATGGCGTCGGGATCGCCGCCGGGCAGGTCGACCCGGCCGCAGCCCTGGACAAACAGCGTGTCGCCGGCCACCAGCCGATCGCCGACCAGGAAGCACTGGCTGCCCGGTGTATGGCCGGGCGTGTGGAGAAAGCGGATCGGCACCTCGCCCAGGGTGAGTCGGTCGCCGCCCTCCATGCGCTTGAGGTCGCCTTCGGCCACGCCGGTGACCTGTTTGAGCCCGTCGGCCTCGTGCTTGTTGACGTAGAGGGGCACGTCGTGGCTCTCGAGCAGCCGGCCGACGCCCTCGATGGAGAGCCCGAACATATCGCCGCCGACGTGGTCCGGGTGGTAGTGGGTGATCAGCGCGCCGGCGATCTCGTAGCCATCAGCGGTGGCGACGTCGAGCAGGCTGGCCACGTCCCAGGCCGGGTCCACCACCAACGCCTGACGGCTGGCTTGGTCGCCGATCAGGTACAGGAAGTTGGCCATCTGGCCGGCCACCGGATGGTTGACGGCGACCTGGCGCCCGGCCAGGAGCTGGCGGAAATAGAGCGCTTCACTCATCGCTGCAAGGATAGCGGAGCCGACGCGCTCAGGCGATGCCGGCGGGCGACCAGGCTTCGACCGCCGCGAGACAGCTCTCGGCCTCCCGCTGCCAGCGTTGGCTGTCCCAGGCGAGCTCCTCGCGGCACAGCGGCTCGAACGCCGGCAGCAGTCCGGCGACGTCGCCGGGCCGCCAGAGACCCAGGCGGACGCGCCGCAACAGCAGATCCTCGAGGTGCAGCACCGCGCCGAACGTCAGGTGGGTCCTGAGCTCCGCGACGCACAGGTCATCGGTGCCCTCCATCGGCTCGAGCTCCTTCGAGGCGTGGGCGAGCTGGGGCGCCGTCCAGGCCAGCCCGCGCAGGCGGCGGGCCATGGCCGCGGCTGTCACCGCCGGCACGTCGGCGACGACCTCCAGGCGTCTTGCCAGGTCCGGCGGCGCCAGGCCGACCAGGGGGGTACCGGCGGTGAGACACGGCGAGGTCCGCCGCGCGCGCTCCTCGGGCAGGTAGTCGAGGGCTTCGTTCACCACCTCTTCGGCGGTCGGCCGCCAGGTGGTCAGTTTGCCGCCGGCCACCGACAGCAGGCCGTTCTCCTCCCAGATCGCCTCCTCGCGGGAGGCTTCGGAGGGGTTGTCGGTGTGGCTGTCGAGAATCGGCCGGAGGCCCGCGAAAGCGCCCGCGACGTCGTCGGCGACGATGCGATTCTCGGGGAAGTGGGTGGACAGTGTGCGGAGCAGATAGTCGACCTCCTGACGGGTTGGCCTCGGGTCGGTCAGCGAGCCGTCGTGGTAGATGTCGGTGGTGCCCGCGAGCACGCCCTCCGGATGTGGAATCACGAAGACCGGACGCCCGTCATCGGGCGAGGGCAGGGTCAGCGCCGCCGTCACCGGCAGCCGCGCGGTCGGCAGCACGATGTGGGTGCCGCGCGACGGGCGCACCATGTCGCCGCTGAAACCGAACCGCTTGCGCAGCCTGTCCACCCAATGGCCGGTGGCGTTGATCACCAGGCCGGCGCGTACCGTGGCCGTCTTCTGGCTCTCCAGGTCGCGCAGCACCACGCCGTCGACGCGGCCGCCGAAGTCGGTGGTCGCCTCGACCACCTCGGTACGGGTAAGTACCAGCCCGCCGTAGGCAAAGCCGGTGGCGGCCACCGCCAGGGTGAGCTGCGCGTCGTCGGTCAGGGCGTCGGTGTAGGCCATGGCGCGGTCGAGGTCGTCGTCACGCAGCCCCGGGGTCATCGACTGCAGCTCGCCGGTCTCGAGGTGCGAGTGCTTCTGCGGCCGGTTGGTCAGCCGGTCGTACATCCACAGCCCCAGATCGACCGTCCAGCCCGGCGTCTTGTCGCCCCGGTTGGCCGGGTAGACGAAGCGGATCGGTCGTACCAGATGGGGGTTGAGGGAGAGCATCCGGTCGCGCTCGCGGCAGGCCATGCGGGTGACCCGGAACTGCATCTGCTTGAGATAGCGCAGTCCGCCGTGGATCAGCTTGGAGGATCGCGACGAAGTGCCGCTGGCGATGTCCTGGCGTTCCACCAGCAGCACGCGCAGGCCGCGCTGCGCTGCGTCCAGCAGCACGCCGCAGCCGGTGATGCCGCCGCCGACGATCAGCAGATCGAACGGCTCGCCAAGAGAGCTCAACGCCTGTTCACGCCACTGACGATGGAACATCTCGGGCTCCTTTGGTCGGAGAAGGCTCGGGTGGCGGACACGTCGACACTCTACCGCCGACGCCCTCTCCGCCGCAGTATCCCCGGCCTACGCCCAGCGCGATGGCTGTGGTAAGAAGAGGCCGTGCCCGCCACCGACGAGCCAGCGGTCTTTCGCGCCATCGCCGATCCGACCCGCCGCCGCCTGCTGGAGGCTCTGCGCAGGGGACCGCTGTCGGTAAACAGGCTGGCCGAGTCCTTCCCGGTGAGCCGGCCGGCGATCTCGAAGCACCTGCGCTGCCTGCGCGAGGCCGGCCTGGTGAGCGAGGAACGGCAGGGGCGCCGGCGCATCTACCGTCTGCGGACGCAGGCCCTGACCGAGGTACGGGGCTGGGTCGACGGTTTCGGTCCGTGGAAAGAGCCGGCACCGGCGTCCGGCGCGGTGCGCGGCGGGGTCCGCGGCCGGCCGGTAGTCGGTCCGCCCGGTGAGCCGGGCGGCTGGCGAGT
>CALZJC010000198.1 GCA_945787525.1 Thermoanaerobaculia bacterium
GACGCGGTGAGATAGCCGGCCGCCATGGCGCCGGCGACGCCGCAGGTGGCGACGTCCTGGCAGGTCCGCCAGAGGCCCCGGATCGGCGTGCGTGGGCGCAGCCAGCGCGCCTCGAACCGCTCGGGCGAGTGGGCCAGGCCGTAGAACTCGCCGCGCTCGTAGTTGGCGAAGTGGCGGGTCGACAGCGGCGTCGAGACCTCTTGATGGTCGATCGCCGCGCGCACCTGCGGCAGCCGGCGATGCAGCTCGGCCAGCATGCGCTCGGCCAGTTCGGCCTTGAGGCCTTCGTAGTCGCCGCCGCGTCGGCGCACGCGCTGCTCAGCCCAGGCGGCGAAGCGCTCCCAGGGCGCCAGGGTGATCAGCTCGATGGTGGCACGGCCCGGGTAGCGGCGCTCGAAGTCGGGATCCTTGGCCGACGGGAAGGAGACGTAGACCAGCGGCAGCGGCGCCTCGGGGTCCTTGACGAAAGCCTCGACGTTGGCATCGTGGTCGTAGCCCGGGTAGAGCCAGAAGTTGTGCTTCGGCAGCTCCAGCTCGGCGGCAGTCTTGGACAGCCCCAGATAGAGGCAGAGATGGGCGGCGGACGGGGCCAGCGAATGAAGCCGCCGCACCAGATCGTGCCGCTCCGCGACTGCCGCCGGCAGCAGACGCTCGAAAGTGTTGCTCGCGCCGGCGTCGCTTATCACCACCGGGGCACGCAGCTCGGCGCCATCGGCCAGGCGGACGCCGACCGCGCGGTCACCCTCGACCAGGATCTCGGTGACCTCGGCGTTGAACAGGATCTCGCCGCCGGCCTCCTCGATCAGCGGCGCAATCGTCGCGGCGATCCTCGAGCTGCCACCCACCGGATAGCTGGCGCCCCAGAGGTAGTGGCGCGCCAGGATCGCGTGCATGGCAAAGCTGCTCTGGTTGGGGGGTAGCCCGTAGTCACCGAACTGACCGGCCAGCACGCCGCGCAGCCGTGGGTCCGAAGTGATCTCGGCCAGTACCTCACCGGTCGTGCGCCTTGCCCAGCGCATGAACGGCCAGCGCAGCAGCGGCCCGACGACCGACGCCATCGGCGCCGGCAGCGCCTTCTCGGCGAAGTAGAGTCCGCTGTGCCGCCCCACCTTGCGGATGGTGCGGACATAGCGCTCGATCGCCGCCCTCTCGCCGGGGAAGCTCTCGGCCAGCCCGTCGACGAACTCGTCGGCCCCCGCGGCGAAGGCGTAGGAGTCGTCACCAAAGACGATCCGGTCGTAGATCTCACCCATCGAGGTCCACTCCAGGTCACCATCGGTGATGTGGTCGAACAGCCGGCGGGTCATCGAGCGGCGGGTCTGCACCTCGCCGATGTAGTGCAGGCCGACGTCCCACTCGTACCGCCGCCGGCGGAACACGTGGGTAAAGCCGCCCGGCATGTAGTGCCGCTCGAGCACCAGCACTCGCTTGCCGGCGTGGCGGGCGAGCAGCGCCGCCGCCGCCAGCCCGCCGATGCCCGAGCCGATGACGATGGCGTCGTAGGACGCGCCGGAGTCATGCTCCCGGAACGGTTTGCCGACCCGCCGCATCGAGATCCGGCCCGACGTACTAGACCCGCCGGATCAGCACCGGCATGCCCCGTTCGGGCCGCATGACGGTGCCGGGGATCGGCTCCACCGGGTGGCCCGGCTTGGCGTCGAGCCGATAGCGCTGCGCGATGACGGCGGTGATCAGCTTCATCTGCACCAGCGCCAGCGGTCCGCCGATGCAGTAGCGGTGACCGGCGCCGAACGGGATGTAGGCGAACTGCGACCGTCCTTTGGCCTGCTCCTCCGAGAAGCGGTCCGGATCGAACCCCTCGGGGTTGGGCCAGACCTTCGGCAGCCGGTGGGTGGCATAGGGCGAGATGATCACCATGCAGTCCTTGGCGACGCGATAGCCGCCAACCGTGGTGTCCTCGAGCATCACGCGGCTGAAGTTGTACGCCGGCGGGTAGACGCGCAGCGTCTCGTGGAGGCACTGCTCGGTGTAGCCCAGCGCCTTCAGGTCCGCCTGCTCCGGCTCGCGCCCGCCCAGCTCAGCCACCTCGGCGTACAGCCGGTCGCGAATCCCGGGCTGTAGCGACAACCTGTAGAGCATGAACGTCAGGGTGCTGGCCGAGGTCTCGAAGCCGGCGAAGTAGAGGGTCAGCAGCTGGTCGCGCAGTGACTGCTCGTCGAAGCGGCGGCCCTCTTCGTCGACTTCGGCCCGGGCCAGGATCGATAGCAGCGAGTCGTTCACCGCGCCGCTCTCGCGCTGCTTCCGGATGGCGGCGAAGACCATCTCGTCGAGCTCGTCGAGCAGTCCCTTGAGATGCCGGATCCTGCGGATGGGCGGCGGCTTCAGATGGCCGAGCAGCGTGCGCACGGTCGGCGGCCAGTACTCCCGGATCTCCTCCACCAGCTCCACGAAGCGCTCACTGATCTCACCGAAGACCGGTCCCAGCAGGCTCTGCCCGATGAGCTCCTGGATGAGGACCGACATGTCGGGCTCGATGTCGTGCGGCTCGGCGGTGTCGGCCCAGCGCTCCCAGCGCTCGACGTGCTGCGTGGCAATGGCCACCGTGCGGTCGACCTGGGAGTGGATGCGCGAGCGCGAGAAGCCGGGCTGCGAAGCGGTGCGCTGCTCTTGCCAGGTCTGCCCGTCCGAGTTCAACAGCCCGTTGCCGATGGCCCGCACCAGCAGCGAATAGCGCGTGTTCTTGACGTAGAGGTCGCGCCTCTCGACCAGGAACTCGCGGATCAGCTCGGGCTCGGAGATCAGATAGGTCGGCTTGCGACCGTAGAAGAACCGCACGATGCCGCCGTACTCGTTGGCCATCCGGGTGTAGAACCGCATCGGGTTGGCGCGCACCTCGCCCTGGCTGCCGAACCACGGCATGCCCTTGGGCCCGGGCGGATCGGGCGCCGGCCCGGCGGTCGGCGCGACCGAGGTGGGAGCGGTGACCATGGCTCGGAAGGGCGGCGGGCCCGTCCGCCGCGAGGCCAAGCCTAGCAGGAAATCGGCGCGGCGGCGCCCGGTGTAGGCTAAGCGCAACGAAGCCAAGCAGAGGTCGCGAACGCAGCCCTGGATAGGACGTCGGCGGTGAAGTTCCAACCTGAATCCTGGCACCCGCCTCCGTCACCTGGACTTCGCGGCGAGTTCGAGCCCAACCACAGGCTCGCGGAATCCGAGCTCCGGCCGGTGGGCGGCGCCGGACCCGAGGACGTCGTCGTCGACCCCGACGGCCACGTCTACACCGGCCTCGAAGACGGCCGCCTGCTGCGCCTGCCACCGGATGGCGGCGAGCCCGAGCCGCTCGCCGACACCGGCGGCCGCCCCCTCGGCCTCGAGCTGCACCCGGACGGCGGGCTGGTGGTCTGCGACGCCGACAAGGGGCTCCTCCACCTGGCACCGGACGGTGGGCTCGAGACCCTGGTCGACCGCTTCGAGGGCGAGCCGTTCAAGTTCACCAACAACGCCGCAGTGGCAGCCGACGGCACGGTCTATTTCACCGACACCAGCCGACGCTTCGGCATCACTCGCTACAAGCTGGACCTGCTGGAGCATTCGGGAACCGGGCGGCTGTTCGCCCTACGGCCAGACGGCGCGCTGGACCTGCTGCTCGACGGCCTCCAGTTCGCCAACGGCGTGACGCTGGAGCCCGAGGAGCGCTACCTGCTGGTGGCGGAGACCGGCGCCTATCGCATCCGCCGGCTCTGGCTGCACGGCGACCGGGCCGGGCGGGACGAGATCTTCGTCGACAGCCTGCCCGGCTTTCCCGACAACCTGTCGACCGGTGACCACGGGATCTTCTGGGTGGCCCTGCCCAGCCCGCGGGATCGGGTCCTCGACGCTCTGCTGCCGCTGCCGCTGGCCCGCCACCTCGTCGCCAGGCTGCCCGACCGTTTCCAGCCGCAGCCGAAGCGGCACGGCTTCGTTCTCGGCCTCGACGCCGCCGGCAAGGTGGTGCATAACCTGCAGGACCCGAGCGGTCGGGTGGCGATGACCACCGGGGCGCGGCAGCATGGTGGGCGGCTTTACCTGGGCAGTTTGAGCGAGCCGACGGTGGCGGTCTGCGAGCTGGACTGAGGTTTGTGCTGGAGATGGCCTGCCTTCTGGCACGGCAGGGGCATACCGGCGCTGGCGACGGCGGACCGGCTGGCGAACCAATCGCGGACGTTGGCCACCCGCTGGGCCGGGCTCCCGTCAGCAGCCTCGTCATCGCCTACTCGTTGCAGCCGGCGGCGCAGCCCCTGGCGATTCGCTATCTGGATATTCAGCCCCGGTCGCGCATTCAGCTCCAGGATCATCGGCCCGTGCTGCCGGTCGAGCACCACGTCGACGCCCAGATAGCCCAGCCCGGTGATCTCATAGCATCGCGCCGCCAGCTCCAGCAGCCCCTGCCAGCCCGGGATCTGGATGCCGGTCAGCTGGCGGTCGGTATCCGGGTGCTCGCTGATGGCCTCGTTGCCCAGCACTCCGCCGAGCGTCTTGCCGGTCGCCAGGTCGATACCGACGCCGACTGCTCCCTGGTGCAGGTTGGCCTTGCCGTCGGAGGCCCGAGTCGGCAGCCGGGCCATGGCCATCACCGGGTAGCCGCGGAAGACGATGGTGCGCAGGTCGGGCACACCCTTGTAGGTGATCTTCTCGAACAGCGGGTCGACGCGCACCCGGTACTCCACCATCACCCGGTCGCGATGGCCGCCGAGGCTGTAGAGACCGCTCAGGCTGTTCGAGGTGTGGTGGTAGAGCTCCTCGGACTCGATGAGCTCGCCGCTGATCTTGCGAAAGCGCTTGCCGCGGCGGCCGGCGATGACCAGAATGCCGTTGCCGCCGCTGCCATGGGCCGGTTTGAGCACGAAGTCCTGGCGCCCGTCGAGCAGCTTGGGCAGATCCGCGATCTCGTGCTGCTCGGCGATGACGCCGTAGAGCTCGGGCACGGCCATGCCGGCCTCGAGGGCGAGGCGCTTGGTCTCGAGCTTGTCGTCGACCAGCGGGAACAGGCGGCGCGAGTTCCAGACGGAAACGTAGTCGGCGTTGCGCCGGTTGATGCCCAGGACACCGCGCTCGACCAGCCCTTGCCTGAGTGACAACATCACTCCCTCGACAGCGCCCGGAAGCGCACCAGCTCGAGCAGCCGGAAGCCGCGGTAGCGCCCCAGAAGCAGGATGGCGGCCAGCAGCACGAGCAGCAGCTCGGGGAAGATGAAGACCAGATGCTCGACCGCGTCGAGCGACATGACCAGGTAGCTCAACGCCGCCACGAGCAGGCTGCCCAGCCCCTCCTGGACCGCCTCGAGGCCGCCACGCTCCTCCCAGACGATGGACAATCGCTCGATTGCCATGGTCAGGATGACCAACGGAAAGAGGGCCACCGAGAGACCGGTCTCGAGACCCAGGCGGTGGCTCAGCACGCTGATCGCCGCCATCAGCAGCACCACCAGGGTCAGCACCGCCGCCAGCCGCGGCACCAGCAGGAGCCGCAGCTTCTCGAGGTAGAAGCGCAGGCCCAGCCCCAGCGACACCACCAGAGTGAACAGCACGATGCCCCACAGCAGCCGCGTCTCGCGAAACGCCAGCGCCACCAGGATCGGGGTGAAGGTGCCGAAGGTCTTGATGCCGACGACGTTGCGCAGCAGGACCATCAGGAGAGCGCCGATGGGGATCAGCAGCATCACCCCGTAGACCGCCTGGGTCTGGATCGGCAGGCCGAAGAGCGAGAACTCCACCAGCCGCGAGTCGCGCAGCTCGGCGCGGCGCTCGGCCACTTCCATGGCGGCGACCGCGTCGGACTGGACCGAGATCTGCACCTCCGGGTTGCGGGCGCCCTGGACCTGGATCAGCGGCCGCTGGCCGCGCCACCAGATCAGCAGATCCTCCGGCCAGCCCTCGTCGCCAGTCGCCGGATCGAAGGCCAGCCAGCGGCCTTCGTCGAAGACCTCGAGCCAGGGCCGGAAGCGGGCCTGCCGGCGGCGCTCTTCCATCGGCAGGCCGTAGGCAACCCGCGCCGGCACGCCGATGGCGGCGAGCAGCTGGACCGCCAGCTGAGCGCGGCGGGCGGCGGCGCGACCCGGCCCCATCAGGAGCTCGGCGGTCTCGTCCGTTTCGCGGCGCCCCAGCCGGCGCAGCACGGCGGCGGTGAAGGTGACCGTGTCCGCCGACTCCTGGCGCACCTGTGCCACCAGGCTGTCGAAGGCGGTCTGGAACGGCTCCACCAGCACCGGCGGCACCGGCGGCGGCGGCGTGTCCGTCAGACCCCGGCCTTCGTCGGCGTAGACGACCGCCCGGTAGTAGAGAGTCTGGCGCCCGCTCGCCTGGCGGATCGCCCAGCGCGCCTCGCGGTTGCCGCCGTCCTCCTCTTCGCCCAGGGTCAGACCGTAGCCGCGGGAGACGAAGTTATCGTCCAGGATGGAGTAGCCCGGCTGGCCGTTGGGGATCTGCAGCACCGCCTTGACCGCCTGCCGCCCGGCCTCGATGCTGAACCGCGCCTGCACCGTCCACACCTTGCTCTCGGCCTCGGGCAGCAGGGGAAAGCCGAGGACCGCGGCCTTGTAGGCGAAGACAGCCAGGCCGACGACGGTCAGCAGAGCGGTGAGGATGAAGAGATGGGCCCGGTTCATTCGTCGCCGCAGTCGGGCTCGGAGAGATTGATCTCGTCGGGATCCACCACCGCGATGCCGGCCAGGGCGCTGCGGCCGAGCAGCACCGGGTAGTCGAACTGGCTGCGATCGATCAGGCTGAACTCCACCTCGCGCCGGTGGTCGCCGAGGCAGACGGTGAGCGAGACCACCGAGCGGCGCTGGGAGTCGCCATCGTGCCGTTTGATGAGCACCCGCCGCAGCAGCGGGCGCTCGAGCCTCACATCGTCACCATTGTCGTGGTCCTCGACCGTGAAGCGCACCCAGCTCTTGCCCTTGCGGCGGAACCGCCGGATGTCGATGGCGTCCAGTGACGAGGTCTCGGCGCCGGTATCGAGCTTGGCCTCGAGCTCGAAACCGGTCTCCACCAGGACCACCGGCTCGGCCCAGCCGAAGATGTCGGGCTCTGCGGCGACGGCGGAGCCGGCAAGGGCGAGCGCCAGGGCGCTGATCGCTGCGGCTCTCCACATTCGATGAGCTTCTAGACTACCGTGGAAGGGCCTCAACCGCAGGAACCG
>CALZJC010000199.1 GCA_945787525.1 Thermoanaerobaculia bacterium
CGTCGTGCGCGGCGCCGAGAGCCTGGTGCGACGCCTGCTGAAGGAGAACATCACTCTGGCGGTCGATCTCGCGGATGTGCCGCTGCCGATCGCCGGCGATCAGGGTCAGATGGAGCAGGTGTTGATGAACCTCGTCGTCAACGCCGCCGACGCCATGCCGGAGGGTGGCAGCATGCAGATCCTCAGCGGCGCCGAGGGGACGAGCGAGGTCTGGTTTTCGGTCGCCGACACCGGCCCGGGAATCCCGGCGGAAGCGGTCGACAGAGTCTTCGATCCGTACTTCACGACGAAGTCGGCCGCTCAGGGCACGGGCCTGGGACTTGCCGTCGTCGACGGCATCATGTCACTGCACCAGGGCCGGATCGAGATCGACAACCGGCCGGGCGAAGGCGCCACGTTCAAGGTCGTCCTGCCACGTGGCGAGCAGCCTCCGGAAGCCGTGCGACCGCAGGCGACGGCCAGCGGGGCTTTGCAGGGCAACGGAGAGCGGGTTCTGGTGGTCGAGGACCAGGATCCGGTGCGGGCGGTGATGAAGAACATGCTGAGCAGGCTGCGCTACGAGGTGACGACCGCGGCCGACGGGGCGACGGCGCGTCAGTGCGCCAGCGCCGAGGAGTTCGATCTCCTGGTCTCGGACATCGTTCTTCCGGACACGACCGGCGTCGAGCTGGCCAGAGAGCTCCGCGCCCTGACGCCGGCTCTGGGGTTGCTTCTGGTATCCGGATACGCGCAGGAGTCCGTTCGTCAGAGTGCCTCTGACATCCGGTTCCTGCAGAAGCCCTTCCGGCTCGCAGATCTGGCACAGCAGGTCACCGCCGCCCTGCGTGACAGACCCGATGCGAAAGTAGCGAGTTGAAGCCGCCCGCCCCGGACTCACCGGGCCGAGCAGACCGGCGCCCACGGCGCTCGCCGTCGCCTCAGGGCCGGGTTCGCGCATGCCAGTCCTCGAGCGCCGCCAGGTGCCCGGAGGAAAGCACCAGCCCCGGCCGTGCCTCCCGCACTCGCTCGACGGCCTGCGAGATCGTGGCGCAGCCGCCTCTGGCCGTCAGCCAGGCCACGACGAGGGCGGCGCTGCGCGAGACGCCGAGCGCACAGAAGACCAGCGCCGGGCCGCTCTTGCGGGCCTCCTCGATGGCCCGGACACCCTCGTCGAGCTGCTCCGGCTCGGGCGTCAGAAGATCCAGCATCGGCACTGCGTAGGAGGGCAGGCCCGCCGACCGCAGGGGGAGCTCGGCACAGCAGTCGACGAGAGCGGCCACGTCGCCGGACTGGAGATCCCTCGAGGAGGGGATGCGGGACAGCGACAGACCGGGAGCGACCTCGCTCGCCTGCGGGTAGCGCCGGGTCCACCAGCGCGAGTTCAGCCAGGCGCCGACCAGGTAGGGGAGAAAGAGAAGGACCAGAAACGGATCGACGCGGCCGTCCTGCTTGAGGAAGAGGCGCGGATTGCCCCGCAGATAGACGAGGGCGACGGCGCCGAGCGAGACGGCTGGCCACCAGAGCCAGAGCCAGGACCCCCCCAGCCACGAGCCGACCGCGCCGGCCGCGATCGCTCCGAGCAGGTAGTTCATGGCGATCGACCAGCGCCGCCGGTCCGTCTGGACGACCGCTGCGCGAGAGTCGAAGCCGAAGAGCCAGACACACAGACATCCCGCCGCCAGCCCGGTGGGTAGGTCGATGAAGTGATGCTGATAGGTCGTGAGCACCGAGACGCCGATGAGCAGCGACAGCCCGTGCAGCAGCCAGCGCCAGGGACCGCGGACGTAGCGCCGATAGAGCGACCAGAGGATGACCAGAAGGCTGATGTGCAGAGAGGGGGCCTGATTGAACGGGCGATCGAAGCTCGTGAGAAGGTCGAAGAGAGAGCCGAACACGCCAGCTGTCTCGGGCCGCTCGAAGGTGAAGCGCAGCGGCGCGAGGATGAAGCCGCTCACCGAAAGCGCCTGGGCGGCGAGCAGTCTCTTGGCGTGGGTGTCGAGCTCCTTGCGGGTCCGGGGCAGGAAGAGCGACAGACCGTAGAAGAGATCGATCGACCAATAGGGAACGATCGTCCAGGCCAGGAACGGGATGTGTCGCTCCCAGGCGAAGACCAGCGAGCCCACGTCGGCGCGCTGCGCGGTGAGCCAGTTGGCGAAGCCGTACGTGCCGAAGAAGGTCGGCGCCAGCAGCAACAGCCAGAGGATCGCCCGCCGCCACGGACGCCGGTCGGCGCTCGCCGGGTCCGCCTGCCGCCGCGGCGCGGTGGCAAAGCTCATCCGAGCCGCTGCGCCAGGGACACGGTGAAGATGCCCCACTCGTCGATGCGCTGCGCGATCTTGCGGAACCCCGCCGCGGCCACGAGCTGGTCCATCTCGGCCTGGGTCCTGCGTCGCATGACCCAGGCGGCGCCTTCGCGGTGGCTGGTGAGCGCGCGGGCGATCATCTCCAGCTGGGGATGCCAGGGCTGGCCGGTGTAGATCAGGTAGCCGCCCGCTTCGATCGCCGCGCCGAGGCCGTCGAGCGAGCGCTGCACCAGATCATTGTCGGGGAAGAGCTCGTAGAGGCCGGAGACGATGCCGATGTTCGGCCGCGGCCGCACGGCCGCGATGCCGTCGCGGTCGAATGCGTCGGCCTTGACGAAGGCGGCAATGGCGTCCAGGCCCTTTTCGGCGATGAGGGCAGTTCCGCTCTCGACGTTGACGTCGCTGTAGTCGCGCAAAAGGACCGACTCGGGCTGCTGCTCGCAGTCTGCGAGAGCTTCGAGCACGTAGCGTCCGTGGCCGGCGGCAATGTCCAGGATCCGCGCCGACTCCCCCCTGCGAGCGAGGCGCTCGAGCGCTCCCTTCAGGGTGTGTTCCAGATTGCGCTTGCGTTGGCGAATGCCGCGCCACCCGAGTGAGCCGAGGTAGACACGGTCGATGAGCCGTCCAAGGGGGGTGCGGCCCGACGGTTCGTTGCGATAGACGTAGTCGAGGGTGCTCCCCGAGTCGAAGCCCGTTTCGTGTCCCAGCCTGAGGCCGTCCGAGAGCAGGCCACCCACCCGGAGGCTGGCCCGGGTCATGCCCCAATACAGCCCGCGGGGGGACCACCAGGGCAGCGGAACGGCCAGCGCGTCGGCCTCCTCCTTCGTCGGGCCCTGCCGATGGGCGCCGCGCAGGTCGGGCTGCTCGGGGGGGAGCTCGAAGAGCCGCCGGATGAAGTCGCGGACCTTGTCGGTCGCCTGCCGACGATCGAGCTCGCCCAGCGTGTCGTGATAGAAGCCCGGCAGCAGATGGCGCTCCCGCATCGTCGAGCCCAGGGACTCGTAGAAGGCATCCTGCGGGCGGCGATGCACCACCCAGTCGTTGCCGGAGATCAGCAGCTGGGTCGGAACGACGATGGCCTGGGCGTCCGCCACGATGCGTTCGGCGGCTTTGTACAGGGCGAGCAGGATATTGACCGAGATCGGCCGCGAGATCAGCGGGTCCGCGTCGTAGCTCGCGATGCGCGCGGGATCGTGCGTCAGGAAACGCGCCTTGACGTAGCTGTTGACGAAGAAGTTGCCGCGCAGGGCGTGCATCAGCGCCAGACCGGGGCGAGCCAACGGCACGTACAGCCTCACCTTGAAGGCGGGCGAAGCCAGCACCAGGCAGCGGATGCGCGGCGCGAAGTCGTGCACCCAGGTCGCCGCCACGACCGCGCCGACGCTCTGAGCGACGACGGCCACCCTCTCCTGGGGCACGCCGTGCGCCGCCTCGATGTGGTCGATGAAGCTCTGCACGTCGAGCACGGAGGCGCCGAGGCTGGGGCTGAAGCCGCGGGGCCCCGGAGATCGGCCGTGACCGCGGGCGTCGTGAGCGAAGAAGGCGAAGCTCGGCAGGTCGAGCTCGTCCGCCAGGTGCGCCAGGCGCCCGGAGTGCTCGTGTCCGCGATGCAGGAGGACGACGGCGCCGCGCGGAGTGTCCGCGCGCGCCGGCCAGAAGCGATAGAAGAGCTCTGTCTCGTCGTGCGAGGAGAAAGTGCGTTCCAGCGGCTCGCGAGGCTCGTTCATGGTCTTGATAACTCAGTATTCCACAGCCCGAGCCGTCTCACGAACCGCCGGCGGCACCCCTGGCCGGCCGGGGATGGGACCGATTCTCCTCGCGGCCGGCTGGCCGCGGCCACCGGTGGGCAGGCCTCCACCTGGCGCCCTGACGTACGTGGACCGCCACGGACGAATGTACCGCGCCCTACCCTGAGGGGCGGGGGCGTTCCGGGCTCCGAGGCAGACAATCGGAGCTGAGCCGCGGCACCTGCACGGCCGGCGCCGCGGTGGTCGCCAGCAGGGAGGCTCGCATGAGCCACCGAGCCGCCAAGGTCGGCTCCACCATGCCAGCAGCGTGCAGGATTCCGGAGAGTGCGGCTTCTCCGTCTTCGTCGTGCGCATACCGGGTCTGGCGGACGGGCGACGGCTTCGCCGCATCCCTCGGAACCACAGATCAGGAGGAGTGAGACATGCCGTTCTATCTCAAGGAGTCGGACTATCTTCCGCAGGTCGCAGAGCTGGAGTCCATTCTGATCGTGCCCTGCCGGTTCTGCCCCGCGGCGAGCCTGGCGGTGAGAGAGAACAAGCCCTACATCGAGCCGTTTCGGAGGCTCTTGAGAACGGAGTCCTACGAGACGTTCATCGAGACGCTGAGGCGTCGGCTCGAAGACGGCGGTATCAGGACGGCCGTATTCGACAGCAAGCTGCTGCACCAGTTCGTCGCCTGTATGTGGACGGCCAACCGTCGAAGCGAGCTTGCGAACCGTGCGGCGGAGTTCGACGGTGTGCTGGTTCTGGGCTGTGAAGCGATGGTCCAGGCCGTGGGTGAATCCATCGCAGCCACCGATTGCCAAGTGATCCGGGGCATGGAGATCGAGGGTCTGATGAACGTGCTGCCGCGGGTGAGCTTGCCGCTCACCCTGTCGCTCGAGCTGCAGGGCATAGCTCCCGTGACCGCCGCCAAGAAACCACCCGCATAGGCAGGCGCTGGAGGGTCTTGGCCGACCTCGCGGAGGGGTTCTCGCGGCCGAGCCCGGCGGCTAGACTGTCATGGATCGGAGTGGGAGATGAGCAGATGATTCCGAGGATCGGCATCCGACGCGAGGACAAGAGCCGCTGGGAGAGGCGGGTGCCGCTGACGCCGGAGGACCTGGCGGTCCTGAGCCGAGATCAGGGGCTGGAGTTCGTCGTTCAACCCTCGCCGATCCGGGTCTTCAGCGACGAGGACTACCGGCAGGCGGGCATCGAGGTCGACGAGGATCTCACCGGCGCCGGGATCGTTCTCGCGGTCAAGGAGGTGCCGACGGACCTGCTGCTGGCGAAGAAGGTCTATCTGTTCTTCTCGCACGTGATCAAGGGGCAGCCGCAGAACATGGCGATGCTGGCGCGCCTCCTGGAGCTGGGCTGCTCGCTGGTCGACTACGAGAAGATCGCCGACGAGACCGGCCGGCGTCTTGTCCTCTTCGGCATTCACGCCGGCTACGCGGGTGCGATCGAGACCCTGTGGTGCCTGAGCCGACGGCTCCGCGCGCTGGGGTTGGACGATCCCTTCGCCGAGGTGCGCCACGCCTACGAGTACGCGACCCTCGGCGAGGTGAAAGAGCATCTGGGCGCATTGGGAGACGGCATCCGGCGGCGCGGTCCGGGACCGGGCGGCCCCATGATCTTCGGCATCGCCGGCTACGGCAACGTGTCGCGGGGATGCCAGGAGGTTCTGGACAGCCTTGGCGTCGCCGAGGTCGCGGTCGCGGATCTACCTGCCGTGGCCGCCGGCGAGTCGCCCTCTCCGGCACCGCTGGTGCGGGTGGTCTTCCGGGAGGAGGACATGGTCGCGCCGCAGCCGGCCTCCGGAGCGGGCGCCGAGTTCGATCTCCAGGACTACTACGACAACCCGGAGCGCTATCGCGGATGCTTCGACCGCCACCTGCCGCACCTGGACGTGCTGATCAACGCCACCTACTGGGACGAGCGCTATCCGCGCCTGGTGACGCGGCAGTGGGCCCGCCGGAACTACGCGGACGACCGGTCGGCGCGGCTCAAGGTCATCGGCGACATCAGCTGCGACCTCGAGGGCGGCATCGAGCTCACGGCGCGCGCTACCGAGCCCGACTCGCCGTGCTTCACCTACTCGCCGCAGAGCGACACCATCCTTAGGGGGTGCGAGGGTCCCGGTCCGGTGATCATGGCGGTCGACAATCTGCCCTGTGAGCTGCCACGCGAGGCGTCGGAGGAGTTCAGTCGGGCGCTGCGTGGCATGCTGGGTGAGCTGGCCGGCGCCGATTGGCAGGCCGACTTCGAACGGCTGAAGCTCGCTCCGTACCTCAAGAACGCCGTGATCGTTCACCGGGGGGCGCTGACCCCCGGCTACCGCTATCTGGAAGAACATCTGAACAACACGCAATGAGGTCCGTCCACGAGCCCGGGCGTCAGCCGGGCTCGTGGCGTGCCTCGAACCTGGAGGATGCAATGAAAAAGGTGCTGGTCCTGGGAGCGGGTCTCGTGACGCGGCCGCTGGTGGGGTATCTCCTCGAACGCGGCTATGCGGTGATCTGTGCCAGCCGAACGGTCGCCAAGGCGGAGAAGCTCGTCGACGGGCACCCGAACGGTACGGCCTGCGAGCTCAACCTCAAGAACGAGGCCAAGCTGGCGAGCTTCATCGAGGAGTGCGATCTGGCGGTGAGCCTGGTGCCGTTCGCCTTCCATCCGGTGGTCGCCAGGCTGTGCATCCAGCACGGCAAGCCGATGGTGACCACGAGCTATGTCTCCGCGGAGATGGAGGGGCTCGACGCCGCCGCCCGGGCCGCGGGGGTGACGATCCTCAACGAGATCGGCGTCGATCCGGGAATCGACCACATGTCGGCGATGCGGATCATCGACGACGTCAGGGGCCGCGGCGGCCAGATCGTGGCTTTCAAGTCGTACTGCGGCGGCCTGCCGGCACCCGAGTGCAACGACAATCCGTTCGGCTACAAGTTCTCCTGGGCACCGCGCGGCGTCCTGCTGGCGAGCCGGAACGGCGCTCGCTACCTGCTCGACGGGCGACAGGTCGAGGTCGCGCCCGAGCGCCTGTTCCGCGACATGCACGTGCTGCAGGTCGAGGACTTCGAAGACTTCGAGGCCGATCCCAACCGGGACTCGGTCGCCTATCTCGACA
>CALZJC010000200.1 GCA_945787525.1 Thermoanaerobaculia bacterium
AAGGCCGGGAGCTCGCTGGTGGGACCCACGAGCCTCGGCAGCTTCTTCGGTTCCGCGTCCGCCGACCCGCCTCTCGTCTGCTCCGGACCGTTCGATCCCAACGTCCTCTACGACGAGGCGGCCGACCGCTTCATCCTCGGCGCCGATTCCGCCGGATCGGGCTACTGCGTTGCGGCGAGCAAGACCGGGTATCCGACCGGCGAGTGGTGGGCCTACCGGTTCGCCACGGACATCGGCGGGGCGTTCTTCGACTATCCGCACGCCGGGGTCGGCCGCGAAGCCGACTTCGTCGGTTCGAATCAGTTCGTGGGACAGGATTTGCTCGAGGGCCGAGTCTTTTCCTGGGACAAGGCGACGATGTACTCGGGAGGCGGCCCCTTGCTCATCATGAGCCACAGCACGGGCGACGACTCCACGCCGCAGCCGGCGAATCTCCACGGCTGGGCGCAGGGCACCTGGCCGGCCACCGGCCCGCACTATGTCCTGACCGAGACCTTCGACGGCAGCAACCACTCGGTCTGGTCCTGGGATCTCGCCACCGACGCCTTCGTCAAGCTCGCTCCCGACCTGGATCTGGCGGCGGCGGCGGGGGTGCCCTGCCCGGGGAGCGCCTGCATGCCGATCGACGCGCCACAGCAGGGACCGGTCAGTCCGTCGCCCGGTCTTCTCCAGGCCAACGATTTCCGCGGGTTGGACGCCGAGTACCGCAACGGCTCCATCTGGACGACCCAGTCCGTCTCCTGCAACCCCGGCGCCGGTGTGGTCGACTGCGTCCGCTGGGCGGAGATCGACCCCGCGATCCCGGCGGTCGTCCAGGCGGGGGTGTTCGGCAGTGACGGCGAGTATCGCCTCTTTCCCGACAGCGCGGCCGACCACTGCGGCGACATGGCCGTCGGCTACTCCAAGACCGGCGCCGCGATCCACCCCGGTGCGTTTGTCACCGGCCGACGCTACGACGACGCGGCCGGCACGCTGCAGGCGTCCGAGCAGGCCGTGAAGGAGGGTGAGGGGGTCTACGCGGCCTTCGACGGGTCGCCGTATCGCTGGGGAGACTACAGCGGCATGACCGTGGACCCGGACGGCTTCACCTTCTGGTATCTGGGGGAGTACAGCAAGGACGTCGCCACGACGGCAAACTGGGGCACCTATGTGGGCTCATTCAGCTACGCCTGCCCGATCGTCGGTGCCGCGCCGACGGCGATCGACTTCGGTTCCCGCGAACAGGGAACGGCTTCGCCGGCCGCGCAGGTCACCCTCTCCAACGCCGGCAACGACGGCAACACGTTCAGCGCCATGATGCTGTCGGACGGTGCCAACTTCTCCCTCGACGTTGGCGGCGGCGCCGATCCGTGCAACAGCAGCGTGGCGACGATCGGCGCCGGCGGCAGCTGCACGGTGGAAGTGAGGTTCCAGCCGACGGGCCCCGGCCCATTCGCCGGCAGCCTGACCCTCGAATCCCCAAACCCGGCCAACACGCGAGTCGTGTCGCTCGCGGGCAGCGGCTGGATCGCCTGTGCGGCTCCGGACACGGTCGATCTGGTGACCCCCGATCCGGTGATGGACTACACCGCGTGCGTCGAGATTCTCGCCGGGCCGTGGGTCGTCGACCAGAGCGTCACCCTGACGGCAGGGGAGAGCATCGAGCTGCGTGACGGCTTCGTGATCCAGGCCGGGGTCGTCGCCGTTCTGATCACCGATCCTTTCCTGGGCCCGCCGTAGAGGAGCGCTTCGCCGCCGGTGAGAAGGGAAGGCTAGGCGGCGCACCAGAAACCCACCCCTTCCTCGAGTCCCCAGTCCGCGAGCCGTTGGCGGATCAACTCGCGCGCGCCGCGCGACGAGACCGCGGTCACCACCAGCGGGTGATCGAAGTCGATCAGCAGCCGCGGCAGCTCGTCGGCTGCGAACACCGCCCGCCGGCGCAGGCTGCCGCCGATCTTCCTCGGATCGATGTCGACAAACGCCTCCGGCGCGACGCCTTCGCGCTCGAGGTGCTTGGCCAGCCGCCGGCCGGTCTGGCCGGCGCCCCAGACGATCGGCCGGCGGCCGGCGAGCGGGCCGCGCGCCAGGTGGTGCGCTTTGCAGGCCAGGAAGCGCTCGACCGAATACCGGCGATCCGTGTGGGTCAGGCGTCCGGGGTGGGCACGCCAACCCACCAGACAGCGTGGCAGCTTGGCGAAGCGCACTCCGGCCGACGCCAGCCGCAGCCAGAGATCGTAGTCCTCGGGCCAGCCGAGATCCCGGTAGCCGCCGGCCGCCTCCAGGACCCGCCGCCGGATCATCACCGAGGGGTGGGGAAGCGGGCTCTCGATGAAGCGCTCGCGGGCGATCTGTTCGTGGCTCAGCAGCCGGTTGAGCCAGCGCTCGTAGATGCGGAAGCCCAGGCCGACCGCGGTGGACGGGAAGTGACGCACCCGGCAGGAGACGACCCCGAGACCGGGTTCGGCGTCGAGGGCCGCGGCCTGGAGCTCGAGGCGGCGGCGGGCGGCCAGGTCGTCGGCGTCGAGCCGCGCCACATAGGGCGCCCGGCAGGCGTCGAGACCCCGGTTCAGAGCCGCCACCAGCCCACGCCGGGGCTGGCTCAGTAGCCGCAGCCGGGAGTCACCCCGGGCTGCCGCGGCGAGCAGCTCGCCCGAGCCGTCGCTCGAGCCATCGTCGACGGCGACGATCTCGAGATCGGCTAGGCTCTGTGCCAGCAAGCTGGCCAGGCAGTCGCCGAGAAACGGCAGGCCGTTGCGGACCGGCAGGAGAACGGAGACGCGGGGCGTCACGGGCACGTCTCCGCAGTCTAACCGTCGTGCCGCCGCCGACAGTGCGAGCCGCTCCGCCGCGCGCGCCTGGTCACAAGAGGCCCCTTGTAACCCGACCATCGAGGCCTTCTGCCTCTGGCTGGCGTCTTGCAAGCGACTCGAACATGTCGTGGAGGCTCACCCGAGGCGCTTTCCTGACGGGCTGGATCCTGCTGGCGGTGGCAATGCCGCTGGCGGCCGGTGGGCTGGAGGAGTCGGTCGGCCGCAGCGAGGTCCGGGTCTACTCGGTGCCCTACGCGTTGCGGGTGGGCCTCGATGTGGGCGCCGCCGGCCTGGCGGATCGGCTCGAGGCGCTCGGTTACCGGCGCCAGCGCCACAAGCCCGTCCGGCCGGGCGAGTTCTTCTGGGGACACGACGTGTTCTGGATCTACCGCGAGGCCTACCGGCGAGGCGGGCGCACGGTTCCGGCGAGCCTGCTCCAACTGCCGCTCGAGCGGTCCACCGGCCGTATCCTCGAGCTTCCGGAGGGCGTCGAGCCGGTCCTCCAGCCCACCCTTCTGGCCGAGTCCCTCGACGGGGACCGGGCGCCGCGGCGTCCGGTCGATCTGGGCGATCTGCCGGAGCACTTCTGGCGCGCCGTGCTGGCGGCGGAGGACGCTCGCTTTTTCGATCACCCGGGCGTCGACGCGCGATCGCTGTCGCGGGCCCTGGTGCGCAACGCGCAGGCCGGGAGGATCGTGCAGGGGGGCAGCACGATCACCCAGCAGCTGATCAAGAACCGTGATCTGACCCCGCGCCGCCGGCTCGGCCGCAAGCTGTCGGAGGCGGTGCGGGCCCTGCGTCTCGAGGGCGAGTACACGAAGGAGGAGATCCTCCGGGCCTATCTCAACTCGGTCTACTTCGGTCATGTCGGTGGACTCGCGGTGCACGGTGTCGGCGCCGCCGCGCAGGCGTACTTCGGCAAGCCCGCCGGGCGGCTCGGTCTGGGCGAGGCGGCCCTGCTGGCGGCGATGATCCAGGGCCCCAACCGGCTCCACCCGGGGCGTCACCCGGAGGCGGCGCTCGAACGGCAGCGCTGGGTGCTGGGGCGGCTCGAGGATCTCGGGTGGGTCGAGCCCGAGGCGGCGGCCGTGGCGCGGCGCCGTGGCCTGCCACGGCTGGCGCCGCGTCAGCCCGAGTCGCCGCCGGCGCGGGCCTTTGTGCGCTGGGTCGCGGAGTCGCTCGGCGGCCGCGCCGAACGCCGGCTGGAGAACGGCCGCGGAGTCGTGGTGGAGACCACCCTCGACGCGTTTCTCCAGGTCGAGGCGGAGCGTGTCGTGCGCGCTGCCCTGCGCCGTCAACGCCGGGCCGGGCGCCGGACCGAGGCGGCCCTGGTCTCCATCGACGCTCACAGCGGCGACGTGATCGCCTACGTGGCGGGCGACCCGGACGACGCCGCCGATCGCTTCGACCGGGTTCGCCGGGCCCGCCGCCAGCCGGGATCGGCCATCAAGCCGCTGGTCATGCTCGAGGCGTTCGCCGACTGCGGTGAGCGCTCTCCGCTCTACCCCTCGCGCCGGGTGCTCGACGAGCCTGTCCGGGTGGAGCTGCCCTCCGGGCCCTGGGAGCCCGAGAATTTCGGCCGCCGGTACCACGGCACGGTGGATCTGCGTGAGTCCCTGGTCAGATCGCTCAACGCGCCGTTGGTCCGGGTCGGCAGATGGTGCGGCTTCGATCGGGTGGCCGACCGTTTTCGCCGTGCCGGGCTCGATCTGCCGGCCGCGGCGCCGCCGGCTCTCGTCCTGGGTGCCGTCGAGACGTCACCCCTGGAGATGGTGACGGCCTTCACCGCGTTCGCCCGCAACGGCCGGGTGGTGGAGGTGCGACCCTGGAGTCGGCTGCGTCGTCCGGCCGGGCGCGGCCTGGCGAAGCGCGGCGCGAGCTCTCGCCGCATCGTCGATCCGGCCAGTGCCTACATGGTCCGCGATCTGCTGCGCGACGCGGTCGTCCGCGGTACGGGCAGCGCGGCGGCCCTCGAAGGCGCTGCCGCCTGGGGCAAGACCGGCACGTCGAACGGCGGCCGCGATGCCTGGTTCGTTGGCGGTGCCGGCCGCCTGGTGACGGCGGTCTGGCTGGGGGCCGCCGACGGTGGGCGGGGCGGGCTGCGGGGTGGCGCCGACGCGGCGCCGGCCTGGGGCGAGTTCATGCGCCGCGCGGGGGCGGCGTATCCGGGGCCGCCGCCGTCGCGGCCCGACGCGGTGGTCCAGCGCTGGGTGGAGGAGAGTACCGGCCTGCTGGTTCGGCGGGCGCGGAGCGGGTCACGGAGTGAGCTCTACCGCCGTGGCCTCGAGCCGCCGCGCCGGCGGCTGTTGCGCGCCGATGTGGCGCAGGCACCGCTCGAGTAGACCCGGCCGCGGATCGGCCTCCAGTCGTCGGCGACCTCGAGCTCAGGGGTCGTCGACGGAGGTCGTCGACGGTGGAGTGGTCACGGCAGGCCGCCAGCGGCACCAGATGGCGAAGAGCACGAGCAGTCCGCCCAGCATGCAGACGATGGCCGGACCGCTGGGCAGATCCCAGCGATAGGAGGCGAGCAGGCCGAGAACGCTGGCCAGCAGACCGACGACCCAGGCCAGGGCGATGCGGGTCGCCCAGCGATCGGCCGCCGCCAGGGCGATGATCGCCGGCGCCACCAGATAGGCGAAGACCATGAGGACGCCGGCGACCTCGACGGAGACGGTGATCACGACGCCGAAGGTGACGTAGAACAGGAAATCCCACCAGCGCACGTTCACACCGGCGGCGAACGCTTCGCCGGGCCGCTCGGAGATCATCGCGAACCGCTTGCGCAGCGCCAGGTGGGCGACGCCCACCACGGCGCAGACCGCCAGGATCTTGACCACCGTTGGCCAGGTGACCCAGATGATCGAGCCGGCCAGCAGCTCCTTGATGTGCTCGGCGCCCTCGGGCGCTCGGTCGGCGATCAGGATCGTCGCCGCCGAGGCGATGACGTAGGTGATGCCGATGATCGCCTCCTGCGGCACTCTCTCGCGCCGCATCCGGGAGGCGGCGAAGATCGCCGCCCCGATGATGGCGGCGGCGAGTGAGAAGAGCGTCGATTGCAGGGTGCCCGGCTGATGGCCGAAATAGAACGCCACGACGGCGCCCAGAGCGGCGATCTGGGCCAGAGCGAGGTCGACGAAGATGACCTTGCGGAGCAGAACGTGCAGCCCCAGATAGCCCAGCGCGCCCACCAGGACGACACAGGCGGCGAACGGCGCGGCGAGGAAGCTCAGCACATCCAGCATGGGCACCTCATCTCAGCCGCCGGCTGCCTCGGCCAGCCGGCCGATCCAGTCGTCGACCAGTTCGAAATAGCTGTCAGCGGTGATCTCGGCCGGGCCGAGCGGTACCTGCACCGTCACGCAGCCCGTGCGTTCGGCAATCAGGCCGATCTGACGCGAGCTGAAGTAGCTGGCTGCCAGCAGTACTCGTATGCCGTCTCTCTCGACCTGCCGCACGAGCTCGTGGACGTGTTTCGCCGACGGGGGTATCCCGGGCTTGGGCTCGACGTATCCTACGACTCGCAGGCCGAACAGGTCGGTGAAGTAGATCCAGTTCTTGTGGTAGGCGAGGATCCGATCGCCGCGCAGGACGGCGCCCTTCGCCAGCCAGCCGCCGAGCTTCCCGGCCAGCGGCTCGCCGCCGAGGGTCTGGCCGGCCAGCCAGTCGATCAGCTTGCCCTGCCGCGCCAGAGGATCGAGCGCTTCCGCCCCGAGCAGCTCGGTCAGCTCGGCGCCGTAGAGCGCCTCGTCGATGCGCCGCCGGAAGCTCGCCAGGCCGGCGTCGTAGATCGCCGCCCCTTCCGGGTCGACCCGCCGCAGGCCGGCGGTGATGTTGGCGGCGATGATCTTGGCGTTCAGCGGGCTGGTGAAGATGTGCGGGTTGCCGTAGATGTGCACGTCGCCGGCCGAGCGGTCGGCCACCGCCGGCACGTCCAGGAGCTCGACACCCTGGCTGGCGTTGACGAATCCCGGCTGGCCGTCGCGGATCGCCCGATTGCCCGACTTGTCGACCAGCGTCGGCGCCCAGATCTCCAGGTCGAGACCGGTGGTGACGAAGAGATCGGCGCCCTTCAGCATCAGCGCGAAAGACGGCTTGGGCTTGACGAAGTGGGCGTCCTCATCGCCGCGCGAGATGGACCGGGCGGTCACCCGGTCGCCGCCGACGGCCTGGGCGATCGCCGCGTAGGCGGGCAAGGTCGTGACGATCTCGATCGGCGCGGCGGCGTCCGCCGCCGCGCCGGCCAGGAAGCAGGGGAGCAGGAGTGCGGTCATGCGTCTCATGGCGGCCTCCTCAGTAGGTCTCGTGCTTGTGCGG
>CALZJC010000201.1 GCA_945787525.1 Thermoanaerobaculia bacterium
CCCCGACGCGTACAGGCCGCCGATGAGGGCGCCCATGCTCGTACCGACGACGATATCCACCGGAACGCGCATCTCCTCGAGCACCTGGAGCACGCCGATGTGGGCGGCTCCCTTGGCCCCGCCGCCGCTCAGAACGAGCGCCGTAACCGGCCTGGAGACCGGACCCGGCGAGGCGGGATCCGCGACTTCCTCGGCCGCGGCGAGCGCAGCACCGGGCAGAAGCAGGGCGCCAAGCACCCAGAGCGGGAGTTTCAGCACGGCCTTCCCTACTCTCTCACCTTCCGCGATCGATGGGCTCACCGGTGTTGGCCGGCGTATCCGATCGGCCGCGGGCAGGTGATTCCCCGCGACTCGTCCGGGGGATCTACTCGGGCCGCTTGTCGCCCGACCCGGGCACGATGGAACCGGTGGCGGCGAGGATCGTCTCCGTCAGCGGGTCGAACAGCGACACCACCACGTCGTGCGGCCGGCGACGCATCATGATCGACGTCTCGTAGACGGCGTGGGCGCCGGGTGGTGGCCGCTCGGCACCCTCGAGGATCACCGGGATGACCGGCATCTCGTTCCGGTTGCCACCGTCGTCGACGACGGCGACGCGCAGCTCGAGCTCCGCAACGAAGCCTCGTTTGCCCGCCAGCATGGTGATCGCGTCCATGGGGATGGTCAAGCGGATCGGTACAGCCAGCTTGCCCCTGCCTTTGCGGGCGACGGCGCCGAGCTCCAGGCCCAGAGCCTGGGCCCCCGGCAGATCGCCCAGGAGCAGCGCACTCTCGGTGACATGGGATATCTCGGTCTCCCGCGAGAGGTCCACATAGCTGCTGCGGGTGCGGACCTCGAGACCCGGTGCCAGCACCTTGAGCTTGACGTCGTGGCTCTTGTCATCACCCTTCCACTGCGGTGTGAAGCCGAGCCAGTAGTAGGTCCGGGTGTCGTCGACCAGAGTGTCGAAGGCGGACTCGGCGGCGCCGTCGATCATGGCGGTGCCGCCGGTCTCCCTGGCCAGCTTGAACAGGGTGGAATGGACCTCGAACGTGCGGGTGAACTGGGCGTCCCCGCCGACGGCTCCCGACGAGGCGCCGCCGTCCCGGAACAGCTGCTGGCCGCCGGCCTCGGCGCTCACCGCGCCGGCATCCGGTGGCGGTACGTCGACCGGGTAGAGGGTGTAGCCGAGAAGGTTGGCCGTCTGATAGATCGGCCGGTAGATCTCCGGCCCCGTCTTCCGACACTCGAAGGCGCCAAACGGATTGCTGCCGATCAGGTAGTCCTTGGCCGATTGCGGCCAGCCGCCCGACAGCAGCATCATCACTTTGCGCCCGGGAGGCTGGGCGAAGCTGCGCAGGGCGGCGGTGACGCCGGTAACCGCGCGGCGGATGCGTCGCTCCAGGCGCTCGATCGTGGCGCAGATGTCGGTGGGCAGGCCATCGTCACGGATTGCCGCGGTGGGGTTGGTGCCCTCACCGAGGTCGGCGTCGGCCTCGGCGATGATCCTGGCGGTCTCCTCTTCGCTCGCGATGCTGCGGTCCACCTCGCTCGCCAGACCCCCGACGATGAAGCCCCGGGCAGGCAGGTCGCGCGCCTCGGCCAGGGCGCGGGCGAGCTGTTCTCTTGACTGCGACCAGCTGCTGACGACCGCCAGCTTGCGACCGTCGAAAGCGACGATCGCCATGCGGTCGTCGGGTCCCAGGCGCCCCAGGCTGTCTTCCACTTGGCGGAGGATCCGGTTGCGCCGCCCGGCCAGCTTGGTGAAATAGCTGTCGATGAAGACCAGATAGCTCGTTGCCATGCGCTCGCCCGGCGCGGCCACGCCGGGCGCCGCCTCGGGGAGGGTGGATTCGGGCGCGTCGGTGCGCTCCACGGTCGGCGCCGCGGCGAAACCGTCGGCGATTTCCGAGAAGAACTGGACCGGCACCGGCTCGCCGTCGACCTCGAGCGAGAAATCGCTCGGTCCGAGACCGGTTATCCGTTGGCCCCGGCGGTCGACGACCACGGCCTCGAGATTGATGACGCGGACCTCGACACTGTCTGCGAAGGTGCGCTGCGGCACTTCCGGAGCCGGCTGCGCCAGGACACTTTCCGTGGTCGAGACCTGGATGGCCAGCACCGAGACGACCAGCGTCGCCCATACCGCCCCGAGACCCCTCACCGCTCCAACTAGCTGGTCGAGACGGGTCACCATGCTCCGACGAGAAAGCAATTCCGGGGCCATCTCGGCCCCACTCAACCGCCCGGAGGAGGAGGCCGCGGCGAGGCGGCCTCCTGAAACCGGAAAGCTACAGGCTGCGCTTCTTGCCCCTCAACCCACGACGGCTGCCCTTGGGCCGCGATATGCGGCCGCTGGGCGCGTCCTGGTTGAAGGACGATGAGGGACCAGCGGAGAATGACGGAGACCGACGCGGTTGCCGCTCTTCGGCCGCATTGACCCGCAAACGGCGGCCGTCGAACTCTCTGCCGTCGAACTTCTCGATCGCCGCCTCGGCTCCCTCCGGGGCCGCGAACTCCACAAAGGCGAAACCCCTGGGCCGACCGGTTGCCCGGTCCGTGGGTATCACCACCTCGCTGACCTCTCCCGCCTCGGAGAGCAGGCCCTTGACGTCGTCGCTCGTCGAACTGAAGCTCAGGTTGCCTACAAACACTCGATTACTGATGACAGTCGCTCCTATCCTCGCGCCGGTCTACCAGCGGCCGGAGCCGCCGCCGTAGCCGCCGCCTCCGCCGCCGCCGTAGCCGCCGCGTCCGCCACCACCACGATTCTCGCGCGGCCTGGCTTCGTTCACTTTTAGATTGCGGCCCTGGAAGTCTTTGTCGTTGAGATCGGCGATGGCCTTGTCGGCCGCCGCATCGTCCTCCATCTCAACGAAACCGAATCCCCTCGGCTGACCGGTCTGCCGATCCGTGACCAGATGAACCTCGCTCACCGTGCCGTACTCTGCGAAGAGGTTCTGCACGTCGTCCGAACTGGCGCTGAAGGGCAGGTTCCCCACATAGATTCTCTTGGACATCTCTCTCCTTTCCTCGTGTCAACTCACCGCTCGCATTACCGGCCTCGGCCGGTCCGGACGCGCGGGAGTCGTTGCCAATATGGCGACATCGGGAAACGACGCGAAGGATCGGAAAGATACCACTTCTCTTCCTCTGAAGACCGTCAACTCGCCCCGGTGCACCAAAACTGGGTGAAGTTTACCACTGAAGTCGTCATTCGGCGCAGCAGACCCCGGACTCACAAGGCCGGCGGCGCGGTCTGTTACTCTGACCGATCATGAAAACAAGCGCGACAGGTTGGGTGCTCACCCTGGCGGCGGCCCTTTTGGCCAGCACCGGGGGAGCCGCGGATTGGCCACAGTATCGTGGGCCGGAACGTCTGGGCAGGACCGACGAAGCCGGTCTGCTCACCGGCTGGCCGGAGGCTGGCCCGCCGGTCGTCTGGCGGCGGCCGATCGGTGGCGGCTACTCAGGGATTGTGGCTGCCGGCGAGCGGCTCTACACCATGGAAGCCACCGCGGACGAGGAGGCCGTGCTGGCACTCGACGCCGCCAGCGGTGAGACAGTCTGGCGCGTCCCTGTGGGGCCGTTCGTCCAGGCGGAGTTGGGCGACGGCGGCCCGCGGTCGACCCCGGCGGTCGCCGGCGGGCAGGTCATCGCGGTGTCCTCCCAGGCCCGCATGGTGGCTCTGTCCGCCACCGACGGAGAGCTCCTGTGGGAGAAGGACCTCACCCAGTGGGGCGCGGTGCCGCGCTTCGGCTACGCCATGTCCCCGCTGGTGGACGGTGAGCTGGTGATCGTCGAGGCGGGTGAGCCCCAGAAGGAGCCCGGCGTTCTGGCTTTCGATCGCGGCACCGGCGAGCTGCGTTGGTCGGCCCTCCAGGGCCCCACCGGCTACACCTCGCCGGTGGTCGCCTGGATCGGCGGCGTGCGCCAGTACGTCTTCGCGCGATTCAGCGAGGTCGTCGCCCTGTCGCAGGAGGGGACGGTGCTGTGGCGTCATGAAGTCCCACCTCATGCCGCCATTCCCATGCCCGTTCTGGTGGCGCCCGATCGCATTTTCATCTCCAGCTCCGAGGATACTTTCGGCGGCACGATGCTGCGGGTGACCCGCGAAGCAGACGAATACCGAACCGAGGAGTTGTGGAGCCAGCGGCTGATGCGCAACCACTTCAACAGCTCGGTCGAGGTCGAGGGTTTCCTGTACGGCTTCGATAACGGCACGCTGCGCTGTCTCGACGCCGCCACGGGCGACCGGCTGTGGTCCAAGCGGGGCTTTGGCAAGGGCTCGGTGGTCGCCGCCGGCGAGCTGCTGTTCGTGCTCGGCGATGGCGGCACGGCGGCGCAGGTGCACGCCGATCCGGCGAGCTACCGTGAGGGCGGTCGGCTGCAGCTGACCGCGGGAGGCCGCGCCTGGACCGAGCCCAGCATCGCCGGCGGCCGGCTCCTGGTGCGGGACTTCGACGAGATCGTCAGCCTCGAGCTGCGTGGCGAGGGAACGGAGGTGTCGGAATGAGATTCCCAGCGACGATCTTCGCGACGGCCCTGCTGCTCTCCGCTGCCGCGCTGCCGGCCGAGGAGCGCGACGCGGCCGAGGTCGTGGCGCGCTATCTGGAGGCGCGCGGCGGCGCCGAGCGCTGGCGCGCCGTGAGCGCACTAGAGCTCACCGGCATCTACGCCGCTTTCAGCTTTCAGGAGCCTTTCCGCCTGATCCGCAAGAGCGGCGATCGGTACCGTCTGGACTACGTGGTGCTGGGCTCGCCGGCGGTCCGGGCGCGCGACGGCGAGGGCCCATGGGGGCAGGACCCGCTGCTGCAGCCCGAGGCCGCGCGCATCGCCGAGGATCCATACAAGAGCCAGCTCGAACGCGAGTCGTTCTTCGGTCTGGTCCTGCTCGACCCCGAGAGCCGCGGCGTTGTCGTCGAGCTCATCGGCGAGGGCGAGGTCGAGGGCCAGGCGACCGTCGATCTCCGCCTCACGTTCCCCGGCGAGCGGCAGGAGATCTGGCACCTGCACGCCGAGAGTTTTCTCGAGGTCGCCGTGGACGCCCAGGTCTTCGACCACACCCAGAGCGCGGAACCGATGCGCCGGCGGAGCTTCTACGACGACTTCCGCGAGGTCGAAGGCCTGATGCTGCCCTTCCAGGTCGACCACGAGTTCGGCGCTCGCCTCGAAGCCATGACCGTCGAGCAGGCGCGGGTGAATCCCCAGCTCGACGACTCGGAGTTCGCCGCACCTCCTGTGCCCGAGCCGGCCGCGCCCGAGCCGGCGCCGGAAGAGGACGCCGCCGCGCCGGGCGACGAGGCAGGCTAGCGAGACCTTCTCACCCGCTCAGCGCAGGCCAGGTCCTCGGGCCTTCAGGGCTGGAAGTCGAAGCGCAGCTCGGCCCACATGGCGGCCGGCTCACCGTTTTTCGAGCCCGGCTGCCAGGTCGACGCCAGGGCGGCCTCCTCGGCGGACTGGTCGAAGCCCAAGCCGGCCTTCGGCCCCACTCTCTCCACTTCCTGCACTCGACCGTTGATGCCCACGAGGACCCGCAGCGTGACCGTGGCGCCGCGTCGGAACCGCCGAGCGGTCACCGGATAGCGGGGCGTCGGACGGTCCACCAGCTCGGGGTTGGTGACCTTGAACGCCGGGACCCGGGCGGGCGGCGGGGCGGGCGGGCGGATCTCCGCCTCCTCGACGACTTCCGGTGTCGCCGGTTTGGCTTCGGCGACCGGCTCGACTACCGGCGGCAGAACCTGCTCCGGCGCCTGCTCCGGCACCTGCGCCGGCGCCTGCTCCGGCACCTGCACCGGCTCCGGTGATGGCACGAGGGCTGCCGCAGCCATCTCTGTGGACGGCGGGGCCGCGGTGCGCGAGACGGCCCGCATCACGGAGTTGGCGGGAAGATCCGCCTCGGCATTCCGGACGGGCGGCCGCGGCTCTACGGCCACGGGCTCGGACAGACGCCGCGCGTCCTGCAACTCCTGGCGCAATCCGGCCAGCTGCTGCTCGTAGCGCTCACGGAGGGCGTCTTCGAGCTCGCCGTCGGTTGCGATCGGCGGGGCATCGGCGGGCAGCGGCACCTCGGCCACGATCGGCTCGCGGACGGGCGGCGGCCCGCTGGTCTGGGTGAACAGGATCCGCTTACCGGGCGGGCTCTGGCCCACCGACTGGGCGCTCGCCTGCCGGTTCGCCAGATAGATGACGACGGCCGCGAGACTGAGAACGACCACCGCCGCGTAGGGGATCAGGCGGCGCAGCCGTCCGGGATTCTCCACCATCACGGCATAGTGGGAGGGAATATCCGGGCTCGGGAGCTCCTCCACCGCTCCGCTGTCGGTCTCGCTGTCGATCACCGGTTCCGCAGGGCGGTCGGGATCCAGGACCTCGGCCAGGGCAAGCCCCTCGACCGCCTGGGTGGCTTGCGGCGAGGTGGCCGGCGCGACGGGCTCCGGCGCCACCACGGCCGGCGCTGGCTCCGGCTGCCCATTCTCCTGGCGCTGGTCGAGGCGGTGCATGCTCTCGAGGAGTAGCTTGGTCACTTCGAGGCTGATGGGCACCATCGTCGATTCGGGCCGATCGCCGCCTTCGAAGTCGAACGTGCCCTGTTCCCAGGTCAGCAGCTCGCAGAGGATCTCTTCGGTCTTGTCGCGCAGCGCCTGCGCCAGCTGCATCTCGTTGACCGCACCGAGCGTGACCAGCACCTGCCCCGCCATCATCTGGGTGGCGTCGCGCAGGCGTTCGGCCCGCGCCAGGGTCGCCTGGTCGATGACTCCCTTGCCGTAGAGGTACTTGTCGAGGCGTTTCTGGGGGTCGCTCGAAGACGACATGTCGATCCGGCCGTGCTCGAAGCCGAGCTGGTACTCGACATCGCCGTCACTGACGGTCAGTACACCGGTCTTGCCGCCCTGGGCGAGCCACTGCAAGAGGTCCGAGAACTCATAGGTCGCCAGATCGCCCTGTATTCTCATAGCACATCCTCCGGACGCTCATTTTGCCCCACCGGGCCTTTGTTGTCAGAGGAATCGGTAACATCGGTGGTCGGACCGGACCCGGATCGAGGGCCGCCGATCCGACCGCCGGAAAACTATTCTAACCTGTC